>JAHBXT010000003.1:900000-1034722 GCA_019636385.1 Pirellulaceae bacterium
CAGGAAGAAGGCGTTGTCAGCCATCAGAACCAGGTCAGCAGTCAATGCAAAACTCAGGCCGATACCAGAGGCCGATCCCTGTACGGCGCTGATCACGGGTTTGTCCATTTCGGCGATGGCTAACAATGCGGGACCGTAGAGCTCTTTGAGAATTTGTCTCACTCGCTCTCCGCCGTTGATACCCGCCTTCAGGTCCGCTCCGGCACTGAAGACTCGTCCGTGGCCACCAAACACGACGGCTCGAATGGACGAATCCGCTGCGGCCATCTGCATTGCGGCCAACAAATCCTTGCCTAACTGAGTATTGAACGAGTTCAACGCCTCGGGGCGATTCAGCTTTACCGTAGCTACCGCGCCATCGGTTTCGTAGGTCACAGTTTCCAGTGGACTCATAATACTTGTTGCTTAAAGGTAGATCGAGTACGTACCAGTAACACACGAAAAGCGGTGGGAATTGAAAGGTCCGAATCGCACTCTCGGAAGTTTGCGGTTCGAACAAATATGGTACCATATTCGATTCGATACGTAACGGTCTCAGCGAGGTTAGCGGTCTTGGAGCTACGAACCGGTTGTCGCTTGCATTTTGGGCTGATGGAGTTGGCCCAGGGTGCGCCGCAGCGTTTTGCCGGTCTGGGCGTTATGCTCCAGCAACCGTGCCTGCAGTTGCGCTTGCACTATTGGACCTCTGATTGCTTGGACAATTCGCCTCCCGGTATGGGGCCATTAAATGCTAACTGGCGCGGCCCTGCTCAGCGCACAACGTCTGCGACTGAATTGCATTTGGATCAGGTCAGTCTCGCGGCAGCCCTTGAACTTCCCAACGATAGTGCGGTCGAATACCAGCAACGAATTGGCCAGTGGCTGCAGCAGCACAGCGCGTGCAGTACGCTAGAGATCATAAGTGCCTATCCATTCCACTGCGGTCTGGGCACCGGAACACAACTGGCCAGCCTGCTATATGCCGCGGCCGCTGTGTGGGACCATCGAGAACCGCTGTCCGAGAGCTGGCAATTGTTAACCGATATTTTGCCGACCTTGAATGCGCAAAGTGTTGCCCGACAAACGCAACGTGGCCGGCGCTCAGCCATTGGACTGACAGGCTTTTTGTCGGGAGGGCTAGTCTTAGATGGAGGATTTCCAAAGGTTGTTGGTCAAGCCGCTGAAGGTGGAGAACCCGAGTGTGACCGGCAGTTGAAGGTGAGTAGCCAGCGGCCAGTGGATGCGAAATATGTGGCGATTCCGGCCCAATGGCGGTTCGTGCTCATCCGGCCTTGCTCTTCATCACAGATCACTGGTCAGCGCGAACAGCAGTTAATGAACAGCTTGGCCCATCGACCAAACTCGAATCGACAAGTCATGTGGGACTTGGCAAACTCAGTGTGCTTGGCAGCCCAGCATGATAACTATTGCGACTTCGTCGAATCGCTGGAGTCCTATCTGCGACTGGCATCGCAGCTGTTTGCTGGAATACAACAAGGACCTTACAACGGTCCACTGGCGGCAGAAGCTGCTGGGCTGGCTCGAAGTGCAGGGCTACGTGCTGTTGGTCAGAGTAGCTGGGGACCGACGATTTTCGGCGTGGCAGCCAATGATCAGGCGGCCGAGGAAGCTGCCGCAGCGATCCGGCGTTGCCAGCCATCGTGGGTCATACACGTGACTGCCGCTGCCGCCCATGGTGCCCAGGTAAGGCGCTAGCCACCGCGCTCACACCAACGGCATTACCGTCGCCATCACTACGGTCACAGCAAATGACGTCACGCCCAGAATGCACAGCATGATGGTCCAACTGCGCAGCGTTTCACCTTCGGTCAGCACGCCCATCTTGGCGAAAACCCAGAAGCCTGAATCGTTCATCCAGCTACACACCAGCGATCCGGCACCGATCGTCGGTACCAGATAAACTGGGTGATAGCCCAGATTGCCATCTGCGGCCAGCGACATGGCGATGGGCGCGATTAGCGACGATCCAATAATCATTGCCACGGTACTTGAACCTTGAGCGATTTTCAGCAGTGATGCAATGAAAAAGGCCAGGCACATCAGCGCCAAGCCGCCTTGCTGCTCAGAGCCACTTGCAAAAACTTTTTCAACGGCAACTTGAATCTCTGTCATTGCCAATAGATTTCCAAATGCGCCGCCCGCAGCCGTAATCAAGATGATAACACCACCACTCAGGAGGGCGTCCTCGGAGTGTTCGGATAATTGTCTGAGCGAATGCCCTTGATAATGCCAGCACAGGTAGATTGAGATCAAGGCTGCCAAGACCATCGACAGATTCGGGCTGCCCAACAACTCCAGCCACCCTCGGATCGCCGCCTGTGTACCGCTTGGACTATCGCCGACCCAGACTTTGAAAACTGTTGCCAGCGAAATCATGCCAACCGGCAACAAAACCGGCAACAACGCCATTGCCAGTGGCGGGAGACTGTTCAACTGTGGTTCGTCTCGATCGCCAGCCCTCGACAATGGTCGCATCACAACTGGCATTCGCAAATTCATCCACCCAGCCACAAGCAAACCAACTACCGCAGCCGGCGCGCCAACACATAGCCCCACCAAGATCGCCGGACCAATGTCAACTCGTAGTGCTTCGGCAACCAGCAGCGGGCCTGGGGTGGGAGGAACCAGGGTATGCGTAATAGCGCCCCCGGCAGCAATAGCGCATAGATACAACAGGTAGTCCTTGCCGGTCTGTCGGTATAGGCTGCGCGCTAACGGCACAAGCAAATAGAACACGGTGTCGAAGAACACCGGAATTCCCAAGATAAAACCGCTGGTCATCAGCGCTGCTGCCGCGCGTCGTTGGCCGAATACATGCAACGAGGTCTGCACAATTTTGTCCGCCGCACCGCTAGCCAACATGCACTTGCCAATGACCGAAGCCATGGCGATTAAGATACCGATGCCGACCACCGAATTGCCCAGTGAACTTGAGACACGCGACACGATCTGCACCGGCTCCGCTTGGTCGCTAATTACAACGTGCGGCTTGGCACCCGGTCCGTGGACATTACGGTTGAAGCCAGTCACATTCAGCGGAATGAAGCAACTGATGGCCAACGCGCCTAAGATAAGCGCTACGAACGCATGAAACTTCAGCCCAATCATCAGCAGCAAGACGACCGCCACACCAACGGACATTGCTACCAACGGGCGCCACAGCGGAACTAGCCGCTCGGAGGCATGGCTGCCATCGGCGCTAACGGTGGAGGCACTTGACTCCTGAGGCATCTCTTGGGCGGGACTGGATTGCGACAGTGGTACCGCAACTGCGTTGGCGGTCGCGGTCTGTCCGCTGACGGATACCGAGCTGAGCGCGAAAATGGCTATGCAGCACAGTAGGGCTCTGCGAAACAGCGGTTCAATGCGCAGCGGCCCGTTAGTCCCGATCAACGTGATTGACATTGAGTGCTTTCGTGCATTCAGTTGAATACAAAGTCGTCGCGCGAACGCTATTTCTTCTTGGCGGGCTTTTTCGTAACTACTGCCGCCTTTCCTCCATAAGATTTCCCAGTCTGCATTTTCGTAGAGCCAGACTTGGCAGAGCCAGCCGCCAAATTTGACTTAGTGGCGGTCGATGATGATCTGGGAATCGGCTTAGACTTTGCAGCAGCAACTTGAGGCGCCGAGCCCTTGCCCTTTCCTGCCGATGGAGTTTTCGCTTTGCTGTCTACTGTCTTTGATTTGGCGGAACTCGCTGCAGTTGACTGTTTTTGCCCTCCCGGTCCGGCTGATTTTGCAGCCTCTTGATGGCTGGCACCACTTTTGGACGTCCCGCTTTTGGCCGCTGCCGATTTACTAGCCTCAACAGTTGGCTTCGCTGAAATCTGTGCGTCGCCTTTCGCTTTGTGAGTCACCGTAGACTTGGCAGACGCAGGTTTATGAGGCGTCTTGGAATTGGCAGCCGCAGCGGCTGGTGCTTTGGCGAGTCGCGCCGGACGCTCGACTTTTGGCGGTGGCGGGGCTGTCAACTTTTGCCACTCAAATCCCAGACCGACACCGCCCAGCAAGTCGGTGGGAATCGTTCCGTAGCGCACTCGGAACAGCGGAGCGTACTTGGACATGTAGGCGTGATTACCCTGCGGACAATACTGGCGACCGTTGCCCTCAATCGCTACGACTCGCGAAATGCGACTAGCTAACGATGCCGAATGCAAGAATGAACCGCCAATGCAGGTCAAGTCCTGAAAGCAGACGAACATTTTGTGCTCAGCCGCCGCAGCCGCCATCAACAAGCACTCAGTATGGCCCTTGCACGCTTTGAGAGCGATGCCGGTATAGCCGCGCTTTCGTGCCAATCGCAAGCTTTCCATGTCTGTCAACGATTCGTCGATGACAATGGGCAACAATCGCGAGATGCGATGCACGGTCATCTCAGTGCGAATCGTCAAATCACGTGGCGTCGGCTGTTCGATGTACTGGAGCCGCTGATGGGACAACGGGCTCAGCCGCTCAATGCGTTCCAGAAAGTCAATTACGTAATCTTCATCCGGGCACTGTTCGTTAAAATCCAACGACAGCTTCCATGCTCGCTCCGACGCGACAGCTTCACAAATTCGAGTGATCTCGACGATGCGTCCCACGTCCCAATCGACATCATTGCCCGCTAGCTTGATCTTCAGATGGCTAATTCCTTCGGTGGCCAGCCATTCTTCCAACGTCTCTGGGTAGCCATCATTCAATCGCGTCTTCAAATCGTCGCTCGACAGCGGATCCAGAGCGCCGACCAGATGGTACAGGGGCATTGTGGGCTTGGGCTTGGATAATAAATAATCGCACGGGTACTTGCCGGCAAAGTCTGGCCCCAGATAGGCGCTCAAATCTTCATTCAGGAATTCGCTGGTCAAACATTCATACGAGCTACGTTGTTGACTGCGCCCCAAAGCATCGTGAATCGCGGCTTCTAGCGGACTGCTGGCCAGCATGGCTGCTAGTTTCGGAATGCCTTCGACGATCTTATACTGGGTCTGCATCTCGGCCACGACCTTGTCGCGCAGCTCACTGACCTGTCGCGTCAACTGTAGAGCGTCACCGGTCAGATGCGCCTTTGAAACCTGGGCCGCCAGCCGCGATGCCAGTTCGATAATCAATTTCAGCGTGACCTTCGAGGGAATCTTGCTAGGCCACGCCCAGGCATTGCCCATCGTCATTTCGCCGATGCCCAACACCCCTTTGCCCTTGCCTCCGACAGTAACTGTCACTTCAGAGCGCAGCACGGACACATCATTGACGACTCGCCCGCCAAACTTCATCGGTTGGCGGTAATCGAACTGAATGGTCTTATTCTCGACACTCTTGATCGTTAGATCGGTAGACGATGGCATTCTTCACCGCTTCTTACAAGCACAACGAACTCTTCCAAACCCGGCCTGCCCGGTCGTTTCTGCGGTGCAGTGCTAGCGTCACGCACTTTAGTCTTCCCGCCCCGCCACAGCCAGCGCGGGAACCTACCGGCCAGCTTTCAACTGGCTTGGCTCAAAACGCACTAGATTAACAAATTCCCCAAGAATTTAAACCCTCAACCACCAATTCCAGGACTCCCCACCAACCTCGTCCGGAGCCGTCGGGCACCTCTGGCTGCCATCCTTGGAAGCCTATTCCACAACTGCCTAGCTTAACATGTCTGCCGCAGCAACTGAAAAGTTGCCAAGACGACGACTTATGCATAAGATGGAGTTATGTTTCCGAAAAACCTACCTGGGAAAGTGCATCGCTTCGTTGCCTGGGTCGTATGCCTGAGCGCGTGCGTGCCAACGCAACTTCTGGGCAACTGCTGCTGTGCCAGCCAGCCTCTGCGCTCTGGTCTGGCTGATAGTCGGCGCTGCGTACAACAGACCAGCGTTGAACAGACTTCTGGGAACGCCTTCTGCTGTTGCTGTCGTCCCTCGTTAGCAGCCAACGCAGCGACGCGCGGCGAGTCGGCTGGTGATTGCTGCACTTCAGCCGAGGGCCGGCCCAGTGATTCTCCTCGCGGCTGCGAGAATTGCGCGTCGCGAGTGCTCGTGGCCGAGTCCAGGCCTCTAACGCAGGTCAGCCAACCGCTCGTCTTGGACTCGTACTATTCCAACCAATATCGATCCTCTGTACCTGCTGACGTAAAGCGAGGCACGTTGGAAGCCTCCGAAGGTCCGTCATTTCTAACGGTTCACCGGCGGTTGGCGTGGTTGAGCGTTTGGACGATTTGATCCTCTCAATGAATTTCGTTAAATACCTGTGATTGCAAGCACGTTGCTTGCAACCGCGAGATTGTCCATTCATTGAGAAAGATAGAAAATGAGTATCAAACCTTCGATTAACGTGTTGGCCGTCACCCTCCTAGTGGTCGGGACATTCGCCTTCAGTTCGCTGGCGAGCAGCCTGGCTGAGCGGATTTCGCAACCCGCCTGTGCGTCAAGCAACTGCGCAACAGCCGCCCAAGCCTGCTGCGATTGTTGCAACCAATGTACGCCTGATTGCGACGAGTGCGATTGTCATGGCAATTCGTGCGACGCGGAGTGCTGCCAAGCTGCCTGCTGCGCGAGCAACGCTGGAGCATCGTGCAATCAGTCCACAAGCGCTGCACGCGGTACCGCAAACTGCGTTTGTCCAGTGTGTGAGTGCGCAGAATGTGCTGACTGCGATTGTCAATGTTGCGACTGCGCGTTGTGTAGTTGCATTTTGTAAGTGCATGGACCAGCGCACCGGGCACATTTTCGGCGCGGGCTACGCCAACTGGCAAACGGCCATGATCATCTTGGTACAGCTTGTTTAGCCGAAGATGTGACGACTTTACAAACTAGCGTCAATCGCGGGGTGGTAACCTCAGGTGTTACCACCCCGCGTGTATTGAATTTGCCTCAACTTTCATCTTGATCAAATTTGGGCATGCGCTGCAAGTTGTATCCTACTTGCCAGACATCCAACTTCGGCTCTGCTATAATTCTGCTAGCCAATAGGCCAGCCGCTGCTGATGGTCCGCTCGGTCGGTCTCGACGGGCACCCCAAATATCCGGCCGCAGCTTTACTAGCACTCTCGACAACTTGGCGCGAAGATGTTCGGAAAAGATGCCCGGCGATTTCGTTTGGCCAACATGTCAGTTATCGTTGCAGCGGTGCTGGCCTGGCCGATCATGCTCACGCAGGCGAGAAGTGACGAGCCGCCGCCGCTGATCGTAGCCGAGCAGTCTTGCGAATACGCGGTGAATCCAATCGGCATCGATACTCCGCAACCACGGTTTGGATGGGTGCTGCAGTCCAACCGTCGCGGCACAATCCAACAGGCTTATCGGATACTGGTGGCCCATTCACCACACGAACTGGCCTCCGATCGCGGTAGCTTGTGGGACAGTGGTCGGGTGATATCCGGTGACTCGGTGAACATCCGATATCAAGGCCCAGAGCTTTTCAGCCGGCAACAATGCTGGTGGAAAGTCCGTGTCTGGGACGACCAAGGCCACGCTGGCCCGTGGAGCGAGTCGGCCACCTTTGAAATGGGTCTTCTGCAAGCCACCGACTGGCACGGCCAGTGGATCGGGCTGGGTGGCGAAAACACTTCGGCAGCCTCGCCATTGCTGCGCCGGAAGTTTCTTGTCGGCGGTCCAGTCAAACGAGCACGCTTGTACGCAGCTGGGATAGGTTGGTCTGAATACTATCTCAACGGCCAGCGAATCGGCAACAACGTACTCGATCCTGGAGCGACCGATTTTGACAAGCGGATACTTTACGTGAGCCACGATGTTACTCAACAGATTCAGCCCGGTCACAATATCATCGGCGTCATGATTGGTAACGGCTGGTATAGCGAACCGCCGGGTCCAAACTATGGCGACTCGCCCAGACTGCTGCTGGAGTTGGTGGTCGAATTAGCTGATGGTACCATGCAGCGCGTCGTCAGCGACGACGACTGGATGTCGTCCACGGGGCCGATATTGCAGAATGATTTTTTTCACGGCGAAATCTACGATGCTCGACTTGAAAAGACAGGATGGCTCTCAGTCGACTACGATGATTCTGCCTGGATTGCAGCGGAGGAGCGAGCACCGCCCGGCGGACGCTTGGAATCGCAAATGCTCGAGCCGATCCAAGTCACCCGTGTTTTACAGCCCGTCAAGCTGACCAATCCCAAACCAGGAGTTTATGTTTACGACTTCGGCCAACTATTTGGTGGTTGGGCGCGACTGCGCGTCAAGGGACCGGCGGGTACAAGAATTGCCTTGCGGTATGCCGAACGACTTTTTCCTGAAGGTGATCTGACAGCCCTTCAGGAAAGTATCCAGCGCGACGCGGATGCGAAATACGCCACCCGCGTTACGCCGGAATCCGGGCTGGTGGACAAACGCCATCATCGCGGGATGGATGGCGCTACGGACTACTACATCCTCAAGGGCGATTTGGCAGGCGAGTGTTACGAACCCCGATTTACCTTGCATCCGGTGCGGTATGTTCAAATCGAAGGCTTCCCGGGCGAACTCACGCTTGAGAATCTTGAAGGCTGCGTGGTTCATAACGCGATCGACATGAGCGGCGACTTCCGGTGTTCCAATCCGCTATTGAATCAAATCCACCGCAATTGCCTGTGGACATACACCAACGGCATGTACAGTATCACCTTGGACTGTCTGTATCGTGAGCATTGGGGCTGGCTTGAGCCTGCCAGTACTCCGTCGATGCTGTTTGCGCGTAGACACACGCCTCGCTACTGGGAGAAGTTTCTGCGTGATGTTCAGTGCGCCCAGCATGCCGACGGCGTAATTCCCGATGTCATTCCGGCTTACCCGCTCAAGGGTCGCAAAACAGGTGACCCGGCCTGGGCCGGTAATTATCCGCTGGTCGTGTGGTATGTTTATCAAACCTACGGCGATCCCGGCCTGTTGGCCGAGCACTATCCCAATATGAAACGCTGGCTGGGATACCTGTCGAGCATTGCCAATGGACACCATCGCATTGAAACAGGTGGCTATTACGGCGATCACATGCTGCCGGGCGACGCGCCGGGCAAAGAACAGTTTATCTCGCCTGAGACACCACCGGCCCTGCTGTGGACTGGATTCTATTACAACAACGCGTGGATCTTGTCGCAAGCCGCCAGCATCCTCGCAATGGAGGATGATGCTGCTAAGTTTGGTCGCTTGGCCGATTCGATCCGCTCGGCTTTAAACGAGAAATGGTTTGACGAGGCCGCAGGACGCTATGCCCTGGGCACACAAACGGCCAACATTTTCCCGTTGGCACTGGGAGTTGTACCGGCAGCTAACCGTCATCGCGTTTTGGAGCATCTGATCGACGATATTGAAAACAAACGCAATGGCCATTTTCACGCAGGCAACGTGGGCATCACATGCCTGGTAGATTCTCTGTCGCGGCTAGGGGCGAGTGAACTACTTTACCGCGTCGTCAACTCAACTGACTATCCCGGTTGGGGATATATGGTACGCCAGGGTGCGACGACGATATGGGAGTCGTGGGGTGATGCGCAGGAAGGCTTTGTTGGATACAACACCAGCGAAGCGAGCATGGAAATGTTTGGTTCTATCAATGAATTTTTCTACAATGACTTGGCTGGCATCCAGGGACCGGATTACTATGGCAACCGCTCGATGCCTATGTGGTACCGCGAAATCGAATTTCGCCCACAAGTGGTAGGAGATCTGACAGGTGCTGCCGCCCAGGTTCGATCAGTATTGGGGCTGGTCGGCATTCAATGGCAACGTGCCCCCGACCAGCTCGCTGTGAATGTCGTGATTCCTGTCAACGCCCGGGCAAACGTCAGCATACCAAAGCTCACATTCCGCCAGCTCGTGGTAAAAGAAGGTGACCATGAAGTGTGGCGAGGCGGCAAATACCTCCATGGAACACTCGGTGTTTCCGGAGCAACAGAAGACGCCGACTGTATCAATTTTCAGGTCGGATCAGGCGAGTATCGTTTCACCATCTTGAGCGCTGAATAAAATCAAGGCGGGCACGCAGCTGTGGAACACCAGCACTCCTCCGACCGCTTCTCGCGACGATTAGCCAAATTGCGGACTGCCAAAGAGGAATATACGCAGTCGGTGCTGAGCGAACTCCGCCACGATCCTTTCACCCCACTAGAGCAGACCTCGAATTGATGTAGCGTCGGATGTAGCGGATTTGCTTTAATACATTTTGCCCAAGGAGGTGGCCAAATGCGTGCTTATTCGATGGATTTGAGAATTCGTGTACTCAAGGCCTGTGATTCAGGGTTGGGAACGACGGAAGTTGCCGAATTGTTTGACGTGTCGACCGCTTGGATTCGAAGGCTCAAGCAACGCCGTCGTGAAACAGGTCAAATCGGTGCTCGTGAGCAAAGACACGGCCCGCTTCCCAAACTACACGGACACGAAGAGGAGCTCGTGAGAATTGTCGAGGAACAGCCGGATCGAACGGCCAAGGAAATCGCGGCATTACTTCCGCTTTGCATCTCGCATCAAACCGTCGACCGCTTTGTTCGTCGTTTGAACTATCGATTTAAAAAAAGACATTGACGGCGGCCGAGCAGCAGCGGCCTGATGTAGCAGAGAAGCGGCTGCGATGGCGTCGTTCGGTGCCACACCTGGACGCAAGGCGATTTGTCTTTCTGGATGAGACTTGGGCAAAAACAAATATGTCACGCTTGCGAGGTAGAGCCCTCCCGGGCAAGCGAATCATCGAAATGATCCCCCACGGCCATTGGAAAACCACGACTGTATTGATGGGACTACGATCCGAAGGAATCGTATCTCCATTGGTCATTGATGGGCCGGTGAACGGTTCGGTCTTTCTAGCTTGGATAAAACAGCAGTTCTGCAAAGAGCTTCGCTATAAAGACATTGTCGTCATGGACAATCTCTCGGCGCACAAAGTCGCCGGAGTCGTCGAAGCCATCGAGTCGGTTGGCGCCGAGGTTCGCTACCTTCCCCCATACTCGCCCGACCTGAACCCGATCGAAAATCTCTACAGTAAACTAAAGTGGCTGATTCGAAGCGAGGCGACCCGGACCGTCCAAGCCCTCTGGAACGCAGTTGGCAAACTGGTCGACCGATTCCATCCGAAGGAATGCCTCAACTACATTATCCATGCCGGATATCGCCTGAAGAATACAGCCGCTACAACTACTTGAGGTCTGCTCTAGGGCGAGGGTGCAGCCGACCCAGCCCCGATTGAGTAAGACAACGAGATGCGTTGAATTGAGGAGTGAATTGTCGATTGCGCAACATCCTGTGGGTCGAATCGCTTGGCGGGTTCGGTTTGCTGGACGTGGTTGAACAGTCGCAAGACTTTTACCAGTCAAGCTTACAAGGGTCACAACCGGTAAAAGTGGTAATGATTACTTAATCGAATTGTTGATCATCGACGATCTTAGCTGGCCAAAGCCAACCCTTGCCGAAATAGATGCTAGAGATATCCGGACCGTTTTTTCAGAAATGGAATGGAATCGGCTGCTATGAATAGCCAGCGGCTTCATGAATCAAGCCCCATCGCTCAGACAGCAGGCTTGCCATCTAGAGCTAAATCCTTATTGCGCTGGCCGGGTCGCCACTTGGCCCTGGCGGCACTAACAATGATCATCGGTGGAGTGATTTTCTATGCCACCATGCGTGTGTTGGTGGCCGATGTACGGCATATCAATCAGCGGCTGGTACAAGATCAACAGATTCTCATTGAACATCGCGCGTTGGAGCAACTGCGCGAAGAGACGCGTCTGGCGGACCAGGCGACGCTTGATGTCACAGCAAAGTGGACAAAGATTATCCAGGACGCCGAAGCTCAAGCGCTCTCAAAGGCTACCCATGAGCCGGCGATAAGTTATACCAATTTAACTCAATTGGAACCGTCCACGCCAGCCCATCAACTGCATGGACCCTTGCGCCACCATCGGCTGCCGGAGGCTGCTCAAGATGACTGGTGCCGAAATGCCTTGGATACCTACGTCCTCGATCAGCTGCAGAAGCAGGGAATGGCACCGCCGAAACCTGCCGACTCACGGACGTTAGTTCGCCGATTGTGGTTGAGTCTGACCGGGTTACCACCTGCGTGGTCAGATATGGAAAAATGGATGCAGCGCGCTGAAAATGATTGGGAGCAATTGGTAGACGAGTTGTTAGAACGTCCAGAATTTGGTGAGCATCTTTCGACACCCTGGTTGGATGTCGTTCGGTATGCCGATAGCAACGGATACGAAGAGGACGAATTGCGGCCGCATGCTTTCCCGTACCGAGATTTCGTTATTTGGGCCTTGCAAGCGGATTTTCCTTACGATGAGTTTGTGCGCTGGCAAATTGCCGGTGATGAAATCTGTCCTGACAATCCCCTAGCAACAGCGGCGACCGGATTTCTGACCGCCTCACCGTTGAATACGTTCATTCCGCAACTGTCGGAACGATACGATGAGTTAGATAACATCATTTCCACCATAGGCCAGTCGATGCTGGGTACGACGATCGCATGTGCTCGATGTCACGACCATTTTTATGACCCGATCCTCAGTCAAGAGTACTATGGGCTGGCAGCCATTTTTCAATCGACGAAGCGCACAGAGACTTATCTCCAGCCTGACCGAGGGGCCGAATACTGGCAGCAGGCTGGCTGGTCGCATCAATATCGTGATGAGATGACGGCCATGCTCTTGCAGCGAGTCCGAGATGACCGCATTGAAGACAACAACGACTTCACCTCGGATGAAAAGGATCTACTGCGCCAGCCGATTGATCCTGAGAACGCTCGTCAAGTCGAACTGCTGTCACGCTGTGGGCGTTGCTTGTTGGTCGACGAGACATTTCTAAAAGATGGTTTAAAACCGCTACCTCAACACAAGCCGCGATATGACTTTTTACAGCAGGAACTGGATCGCAAGCGATCTATGCTACCGCCGGAACCCCCCAAAGCCCTGGCAATTACCGGAAGTCAAGTGCAGCAGGTGCCAGTGCTGACTGGTGGCTCTATCAATTTACTTGGCGAAAGCGTTGGTCCACGCTTTATCGACTGTCTAACTCAAGTCAAAGTCAACTGGGCTGACGGCGGTTGGACGTTGTGGGACACCGCGGCTGAGCCTCGCCCCAGAACCGCTTTAGCCCGATGGATGACGGACATTCGGTTTGGGGCAGGGGCCCTACTGGCGCGTGTCGCCGTGAATCGTATCTGGCAACACCACTTTGGGGTTGGGCTGGTCCGCACGCCTGCCGATTTTGGTGCGGAGGGTGCTCCGCCCAGTAGCGCCGCCTTATTGGATTGGTTGGCAGAGCAACTGGTTGTTAGTGGTTGGCGTCAGAAGCATGTTCATCGCTTGATTGTTAACAGCAGCACATGGCGACAAGCGCTGGTGAGTTCCGATAGTCCGTACTACTCCGAACAGTTCGATTCGCTGTTGCGCCGCGTTCCCCAGCGTCTGTCCGGTGAAATGTTCCGGGATGCGATATTGGACCTGGCCGGACGGTTGAACCGACGTCGCTATGGACCAGCCTTTCAGCCGGCAATTCCTTACGAAGCGATTATGTATCGCGAAGAGGAAGACATTGACGCCACTTGGCCCACTCAGGTCCTTGAGCGCCCAGACGTCTGGAGACGTAGCGTTTACATTCTCAGACGACGCAGCAATCCAGTCCCCATGCTGCAACTGTTTGACACGCCTGAGCGCAGCCAACCATGTGCCCATCGCCAAGCAACAACCGTGCCTACGCAAGCGTTGCTGTTGTGGAACGACCCTTGGATTCGTGACCAAGCCCAGCACATAGCAGCCCAGATCGAGTCCAGCGGAAGCGCGACCAGTTTAGAGCCACGGTCTGATCCGATCTCCCAACTCTTCCGTCTTGTATACCAACGGATGCCGCGTCCAGATGAACTGAGGCAGGCCCACGAGTTTCTTGAAACTGGCGCGCTCCAGGACCTGGTCCATGTTTTACTGATGAGCAACGAGTTTTGGTACTTCGACTAGCGTCGATAAGTGACTGGATGGCGGAGTAGTCCATGCTGCAAGACGATCAAGTTAGACGCCGCGAATGGCTTCAACGACAAGGGGCAGGCCTGGGGAGTTTGGCCTTATCGACTTTATTGTCCAAAGAGGTGCAAGCCACAGGCAGTTTGTCGGGAAAGACACAGCATCATCCGGCTCGAGCCACATCGGTTATCTGGCTGTTTATGAACGGAGGCCCGTCGGGTATTGATCTACTGGATCACAAACCGGCCTTGGAACGTTACGCGGGTCAGCCATTTCCGGGTGAGCTGAAAACGTTGTTCCCCTATCCTGGTCCGATCATGCCTTCGCCATTTAAGTTTCGGAGGTATGGAGAATGCGGTGCCGCCGTCAGCCAAGTTCTGCCGCATCTAGCGCATCAGGTCGACAAATTGACGTTTTTGCAAGCCTGTGTTTCTGAAGAGCAAAATCATGTACCTGCCTGCTACATGATGAACACTGGAAGTCGTCAGATGGGCTCACCAGCGCTGGGCAGTTGGGCCAGCTATGGACTGGGGCGTGAATCCAACGATCTACCAGATTTTGTCGTCATGTACGACCATCGCAGTTCACCAGAAGGCGGTGCCAGCCTTTGGGGCTCAGGCTTCCTTCCAGGTCAGTACCAAGGAGTCACCTTGCGGCCTAAAAAGTCACCAATTCTGTATATTGATCGTCCAGGAGACCTTAGCCAATCGACTCAACACGCTCAGCAGAGACTCCTGAAAAGCCTCAATCGACAACACGCTCAGCAACATCCGTTCTCCAGTGAACTGGAAGCAAGAATTCGTTCCTTTGAGACGGCCTATCAGATGCAAGCCAGCGTGCCCAATCTGGTTGATCTGTCCAGTGAAACTCAGGCGACGTACGAACTGTATGGACTTAACGACCCAACGACCCGGCATTTTGGAAGTCAATGCCTGCTAGCCCGGCGAATGGTTGAACAGAACGTACCATTTATACAAATCTACCACGGTGGCTACGAAAACAATTGGGATCAACATGGTGGCTTGGCAGAGGGGCATGCCAAAAACTGTATGGAGACCGACCGACCCATGGCTGGTTTGTTGCTGGATCTCGAACAACGTGGGCTACTGGATTCAACGTTAGTAATCTGGGGTGGCGAATTTGGTCGCGGGCCTACGGCCCAAGACCGAGATGGTCGTGACCATAACCCCTACGGATTTACGATGTGGCTGGCAGGTGGAGGTGTCAAGCGAGGCTTTACCCTGGGGGCGACCGATGAGTTTGGCTATTTGCCAGTCGAGCATCCCGTTAGCATGCATGATCTACACGCTACCGTTCTGCATCTCATGGGCCTGGACGAATCTCGCTTGACTTTCCGCAGTGCAGGTCGCGACCAGTCTGCAACCAACGGTTTGGGCCACGTCTTGCATCCTATCCTGGCGTGAACAGTTGGCGGAAAAGTTCCCAGGCCAAATTCGACTGGATCGGAATAATCGATACAAACCAGCCAATTGCCGAAGATGTCTGAACCTAAAGCATCAATTCGATCAAGCCTCAACCCCGTTTTCGATTTTATGGACCTACAGTCCTCTGCGGGCTGTCGGGCAGCCGACTGGCCGAACAAGCCAGTTGAAGTGGCTTGCAATCTGCGTTTAGCCAGAGGTCAGTTGGCGCAGACCAATCGGCAATCATAGTTCTTGTGTAAGGTAATGAAAGCGATGTTCCATTCAAATGCTTTTGCGAGCCGACGCGGTGCAGCGGTGGTTGAAATGGCGTGTGTGCTACCCGTGTTTGTGCTGATTGTCATGGGTAGTATCGAAGTCGGTCGAGGAGTCATGGTGCGGCACGTACTCGAAGAGGCGGCTCGGGCCGGTTGCCGAGTAGCCATTATGGAGGGCGCGACACCTGGAGATGTTACGAGTATCGTCCAAAAAGCCATGACTAAGGCCAATCTGTCCGACTATTCCGTGGAGCTGAACCCGCCAGATTTAAGCAGTCTTGGTCCGTTTGAACCAGTAACTGTGCAGGTATCCATTCCTTACAGTAAGGCGTCCTGGTTTCAGCCAAGATTCATGGCCCAAGCTTCGTTAAGCGGAATTTGCGTTCTGCCAGCTGAAGTGGAAGGAGATAAACTTCCAGACCCAGTCTCCGGCAAAAAGAACAAGAAGAACAAGAAGAACAAGAAGTAGCTACGGGGATTGGTAACTATTGCAATGTCAGTGCGGAACGGTTGCCCCCGAGTGTACTTTACCTCCAATGTCCAGGCATCTGAACAGATGAGGACAACCCGCCGCATACTTGTGATGAAAGTTTGATTCGCGGCGCGCCTCAATAACAAAACCGTTCACAAGGAATCAATCATGACACCAAAAGACAAACGTAATGCACAGGCACGACGTGGTCTTGATTGGCGTCGAGGTTCCATATTGGCACTCACCCCCGTGATGATCGTGGTGCTGTTAAGTGTGGGGTTATTCGTGGTGGATCTGGGGTATTTGTATGCAACCAAAAGCAGTTTACAGAATGCTGCTGACTCCGCTAGTTTCACCGGTGCGCTTCGTCTGCGGGTAGCCTTGGGTGAGGTCGAGGAACCGACTGCAGGCGAGAAAAAAATGAAAAAGAAAGACAAGAAAGCCAAGAAAAAAAGTGAAGAGCCTCAAGAATTTGATGCCTCTTTCATACCCCACCTCCAGGCACTGGCCATTGAATTTGCCGAGCGGAATCATCAGGCTGCTACTGGAATACTGGATCAAACCGAAATCAACATAGGCTTTTGGAACTTTTCTACGCGTAGTTTTGAGGCTGTTCCACCAGACCAAGCCAATGCGGTACGAGTAACTGTTCGTCGTGGCGGTGACCAATCTCAAAAGTTAACTTTGCTATTGGCTCGACTCTTCGGCATGATGTCCACTGATTTGGAAGCCAACTCTATCACGGCTTTCAACACACTAGTCGATGGTAGTGGCGATGAGCATCTCACGATGCCCTATCTGGTGAAATAAAGCATGATCTGGTGAGCCGGCGGGGTCAGCGAAATATTCGTGTGCTACTCGGCCAGCACACCGACGACCAGGAGCATTAAGTGCTGTTTTGGCGTCTGCCATGCGCGACCTTGTCATTTCCTGCTTGAACTCGGCCCACCTGGCCATGCGATTGATAAGCAGCCGACCATTTGCATCGCCACTAATCTTTAGATCTCCATTCAGGTTCGTCACAGAATGTAAGCTAAAGTATTGCGTGAGATTCAAAGCACTATCCACCATCTAGCGTCATCATTCCATGTGTTTGCAACGTGAATTGACATCCGCTTACTAATCGCTCGTCTAGCCGGAACGCCTAACAAGATATCGGGCGGTCAACTTAGATCAGAAGCCCGTTATGGCCCGATAGGCACAAGCAACAACTTCCGCCATGCGCTCGAAATCCAGCGTGTCAATATCGTCGCTCATCTGGTGATAGTTTGGATTTCGAATAAACGACGTGTCGTTGATCATCAGCGCCGGGATGTCGAATTCCCAGTAGCTTCTCTGATCGGACATGCCGGCCAGACTTTCGATCATTGGCAGATCAATCATCTGGATATCTATACCGGCGTCGGTCTTCATGAGTTGATAGACCATTTGGTTAAAGTCATGATAGGCCCGTTTGCCGACCACCGCGATGAAGTTCGCCTTTTCGGGATATAGCTCTCTCAATCCTGGGACTGGATAAGGCTGTTCGCCATCGTGAAAGTAGCCAATCATTTCGAAATTGATCAAGCCGATTAGGTCGGACTTAATTTCGCTGACCGACCTGGCATGTATGTAGGAGCCCATCTGGTTGGTAGAGTAAAACGGCGGTTCTTCCAAGCAGAAGGCAACAAAGTCAATCCGGTAGTCAATATCCGGCTGGGCTTCAGCCACCATCCGGGCTGATTCGAGTAATCCGGCGACGGCACTTGCGTTATCGTCTGCCCCCGGTTGATCACCACAGACATCATAATGGGCACCTGTGATCATTCGCCTCTGCTTCTCTGGCCTGTAGGAAGCGATGATGTTCTTGTACTCAATTCCGTTCACCAAAAACGGCTGTTCGACCGTCTCCAGGCCGTAGGCACCAAACTCAGCCTTCAGGTAACAGCAGACCTTCTCCAGCGAGTCTAGGTTTTGAAAATTCCGGAAAGGCCGAAGAGAAGTCAGGAACTCGACATGACGGTAGAGCGATTCGCTGTTGGCATGCATCGGACAGTGTTTTCCATGTTCAAGGAGTCGGCCGCGCATTAGCGACCGCAATCGCCCTCACAATCTTGACGGCTTCGGTTTTTCACAAACTTGCATTTGCCGAAAATCCGAACGAAATATCCCACATCCTAATAAACCCTCAACGCTGCTGGTAGCGACGCAGCATGTTTGATCCGAGACTAGCACAAGCCTGTGGCACCTTTAGCCCCGTAAAGCTAGAGCAGCTGGCAAAGAACTGTTGCTGCCAGCCTGAGTCCGAGAGCTAGGCGGTGACTAGGAGCCGATTAAATTCGCAAAACGGAACCTTTGCTTGCTCCGTTTTGCTAAAATCGCTGGATGACAGTGACTGTGTTGGTCCGAGAGTACCTGTAATCCTGAACGTAGTGATATCAGACCTGTGCGTCAGAAGGAGATGCATAATGAGTAACGAGCCTGAATTGATCATGTCGCCACTTTGCCAGACGCTCAAGGTTGAGGGGCATACTCTTCAGATCGACATCTATCGTGGCGGCACAAGCAAGTGGATTCTTGAGGTTGTCGACTCAGGCGGTACCTCCACTGTCTGGGATGAGGAGTTTGAAACCGATGAGCTGGCGTTTGAGGAATTGTCTCGCACCATCAGCGAGGAGGGTGTCCTTTCGATCGTTGCCGCTCCTTAGGCTAGGCTCTCGTGGGCGTGAGCCGTCTGTCTACCGAAATCAGCTTTGCACTGGCGCGATCCTAGCAACTTGGATGGGAAGGCGTCTGGGTGCCGAAAGTTGCCCATGGGCAGCGACAATCCCAGCGCTTACATACAGCTTGGCGATTTCTCCTGTTGGACAGCTTTTCGCCCACTGCCCGGTGACGGTGGACGTTATCCCGCTATCTGAATCGTGAGCTAGCCTAAATGCCATTGATCACGGAAATCCGCTGTCCCGCACATAAGCTTCTACTTGCCAAACCCAGCCATCGGAAAGAGCGAATTCTGAGCCTTACCGCAGATCGGCAGCATAGTCAGGTGTAGGCAACTGGGTGGCACGCGGCGAGCCACATTGCACTAGAAAATTAGCCAGCAGTTGGTAGCCAAGCGGAGAAAGAACTGACTCTGGGTGAAATTGGACTCCAAAGGTTGGGTGCTGGCGGTGTTGTACCGCCATGATCTCAGGGAAAAACTGCGGTTGTCGAGAAATCTCCTGACTCATCCGGCCAACGTGCACAGAATGAACCTGTAAACTCTGCTGTGCAGGACTAATCTCTTCTGCGCGACTCCGAGCAATGATCGATAGACTTGCCGGGAACTGGTCTGGAGACGCAACCAAAGAGTGATAGCGAGCCATGTTGGCGACTGCTGGAAAACCGCTAAACAGCGGGCTGTCGTCAAATTCAATCGGTAGTGCCCGCCCGTGTATGGGGTAGGCCGCGCGGATTATTTTTCCACCCATGGCTTGAACGATGATTTGGTGGCCGAGGCAGACTCCGAGGATCGGACGTAAGCCACTGTAGCGTTGGACGATTCCCAAGCACTGCCCCGCCTGATCGGGGCCACAAGGTCCCGGTGAAATCACAATGGCCTGCGATTGCTCGGCCGCCGATATCAAGTCCGGCGCGTCGTTGCGCAATACAGAGACGGTCGCGCCCAGTCGCACCAAATAGCGAGCCAAGTTGTAGATGAAGCTGTCGTAGTTGTCGATCAGCAGAATCATTCTAATCGCCGCGCATGATGTTGCGGGTCACCTGTTCGACGCTTACCTGCCGACCTCCCAACTGACGCAACTGCGCCAGCAAATCTTCTGCTTCGACCTGGCCGATGGGATCTGTGGGATCCTTTAGCATGTTTGACAGCGCTGCGGTGCGCGTATTGATTCTCAGCTGTAACGTGCGGATCAACCGCAACTCAGCCAATTTATCCACCAACGGCTGAGCACCCGGTTCCTGCTCTTGCCCCGGCATCGACTGTTGTCGCTGCTTTTCGCGCTGTTGGTTGTCTTGTTTAACCTTGGCAATGGCTTCAACCATCTCCTGAAGCGCTTGTAAAACGTCATTTTGCATCACTAAAGTGATGCGGCCTACATCGCCGGTCTCCAAGCGTAGAATTATTCCAGTGATATCCTGGTTAACCTGCACCAGAGCCTCGGGAAACGCTGCGCTCGATCCCTCTTCTCTGAGCAACAATAATGCTCGTTCGCCTTCTGCGGCTACTTTTTGCTCTTCGCGTCCCAGGGTTGCAGCCCGAGTCAGTATCTGACGGTCAGGCTGATCGCCCGCTACGTCATGCAAGCGCTGCGTCTCCGAAACAACGTTCGTGTGCAGCTCCAGCATCCTCCGCAGGCGGCTCTCCAACGTTTCAAGAGATCGACGAATCTCCTCTTCGCGCAGTTGATTGAGAATCTCTTCCAGGTCCTCCAAGGCTTCTTTCAACTGCTGTTCCGCCTGGAGTTGTTTTTCCACTGCCTGTTCGCGCTGCGCATCCTGTAGTTGCTGCTGAGCTTCCTGCATTCGTTGTCTGGCCTGCTGGATGCGCTTGGCAGCACGCTCGGCAGGTGTCTGCGGCTCAGGTGGACTTGAGTCACCCGACGGAGAACCACTGGATTGTTGGCCTTCAGATGGCTCAGAAGGCGATGGCTCTGAAGGCGATGAAGGCTGCGATGGGGTGGGTTGAGCTTGCGATGGCGGCGACGCATTTGGGGTAGCAGCGGGTGGTGCCGTGGATTGAGAATCATCCGGCGAAGGCTGCTGATCCGCTGCCGGCTGACCGTCGGATGGTTTATCAGACGGTTGATCGGACGACGCATTTGCTGGCTGTTCGGAGGAGGCTTGGTCCCTTTCAGAAGGCTTATTCGAAGAAGCTTGTTTGTCTGGTGCCATTGGCTGATCTGACGATTGCTGCTCTGCCGCTGGCTCACTTGCCGATTGGCTTTCAGGTGGCTGTTCAGTGGAGGATGGCTCGGTCGAACCGTCCTGAGGCTTGGCATCAGTTGGTTGCTGTAAATCTTGGGAAGATGAACGATCGCTGCCGTCGGTAGAGGGCGGAACTTGTTGATCAGATGCGTCCTTCCCAGAATCTGCGGATTCGGCAGTCGAGCTGTCCAACTCACCAGCGATCTGCTGAGCTTTGTTGGCCAATTGAGCTTGGTCCAGAGCCGCTTGTTGTGCAGACTGGCCGCCTTCTGTTCGGCCGCGCAAAGACGATTGCATCCGCAACAGGCGATCGGTCTCCTCGATCCACCGCCGCACCTGATCTCGCTGTTGACGCACCCGCTGTTCGCGGTTTTCGCTCTGCAACATCTCAAGTAGTCGTTTCAGTGCATCGCGCCCAGATTTTTGCTGGTCGATGGCTTCGCTCAGCCGATTGTCCGACAGATGTCGCGCAGCTCGTTCCAGCAAGTCAGCCAACTGCGCCTGCTTGCTGAGGCCTGCTGCCTGCTGCAATAAAGCGGCCCGAGTCGGATTATCCAGGGCCTCGATGTCCGCCGAGCGTAACAGCAGCGTTTCCAGCCGCGACAATTGTGTGGCGACTTGCTGCTGTCCAGTCGCCAGCGAATCGCTGCCGTCCGATTCCGTCGGTTGCGCACCGGCAAACGCGACGGCAATAAACGTTAATATGAAAAACGACAGACAGCCAATCAGCCTACGCACGGTCAGACGCGGGTTGTGATTCAAGACCTTCGCCAGAGAAAAAAAAACTCGATCTGACCAAGTCAGCAAGCCTGTGAGCCGTGCAGTGAACGATTGTCGGCGGAAGCAGATGCTGGTTCTCATTTGAATAAATCCAAAATACGCGCCTTTTGCGTCTCTTCCGTTTCCTTCAGTAGTCGCTCTTGTTCGTCCAACAGCCCGCGAACCAAGTCAATGATCTCGTTAAACGACTCCAAGTCCAGCATACTGGATTTGATCTCTTCCAGCGCTATCAATATTTTTTCCAGCCAGGTCAGTGCCGCCACAGCTACCGGCTGGCCGCGATCAGCCGCCACCGCCGACTGCAGTTCGATCATGGCACGATCTAGTTGACTGTACTGGTCGGCCAGCAATTGACCGAGCGGTTGCTCAACCTTCTCCAATAGTCGCTGCTGCCGGTCCAAGCTATCAATTCGATTATTCCTCAATTGTAGGCGGACATTCTGTGTGCGACTGGCAATTCCTGCCAGTTCTTGCCGGGATTTGTCGGACTGCAATTGAGATTGTTGGGCCCTGAGCGTGGCGACAGGCTGCGAATCGGTCGCTTCGGACAGGCCGCTTAGGGCCTGCTGCAGTTGCTGCAATTCATCGATGATCTGCTCCAGTCGCTGACGCAGTTCTAATTCCTGGCGGTCCAGGATCACAAGCAATTGATCAGGTGTCACCACGGCCAACTGTTGGGGCTGGCCGCGTCCAGCGTGAGGTAGATCGTCCAAGTTGTAGTAATCGGTGGCCTGCACACACAAGCCAACGGTTGATCCCGGCTGTAGCCGCAACGTCCCCTGTTGGGCCAAAGCTTGAAAATCTACCTCTCCAGCTAATTGGTCAGCTTCTAACCGCAACGGTACTGGCTCCAGCAGCGTTTCATCGACCGAAAGCTCAGCGCTGACCTGAGCGACTCCGTGATCGTCAGTGACTTGCCCACGAACCGGCAGCACCGCCTGGGGTGTAATCGCCAGTCCAATGCCTTCCAGCCGCGATTGCACATCGGGCTTGGTGTCCGACAGGACGGCGATCGTATAGCGCATAATCTGTTCGGCATACAAACCATAGTGATCCTGCAACAGGAGTTCCATCTGTAGATTCTGGCGTACCGGACCAAGCGAAATGCGAAAGCTGTGATCATTCGAGGATGCAGTCATTATTTCCGGTGACTCGAGCGCATCGATCGACTCTGATTGTCGCAGCGCGTATTGAACTTGCCCAAGCCGCGCATTGCAGTGACCGATCAGCGTGCAATCTGTACCTTCGGGCAGCTTCAGCCCCGCTCGATACAATAACGTTTCTCGTGGGGCTCGCAGGCTCAACGAATCCATCAAGTAGCCGGGATAGACGCACTCCAGGAACATCTCGGTAACAACCGTCCGATCGACGACTTCCAGCTGCAAATTGCGCAATCGGGTATCCAGGCCAACCACATCAATCGACAGGCTATGGGACAAGCCATCCAGAGGAGGTCCGTCCAAGGTGAAATGCTGCCAGCCTTCGATGGGCACGCCGATACGTCGCATGTTGGCGCGACCACGAGTACTATCCGCGCCGCGATAATACAGCGTGCATACCTCCGGAATGCGCGGGGCGTTGGCGTCTGCGGATACTTGCAGCAGCGGAGAGGCCCCAGAGGGAATGCGGGCCACCTGGTTATCAAAAACTATTTTGGACTGTTGAGCACTCAATTGCCCAGTAAAACTTGGAATCGGCAACTGCAGCCAATCGACTCGCAGCACTGCCGAGCGGGGCCACGGCTGGTCAGAAAGTGCAAACAATCGCGAACCCCACAGACTCATCCACTCCCACGAAAAAACCGTGGCCAGAAGCGTCAGCAACATGCTCAATCCGACCACCGCTCTCAGTCTGCGGATCGGACGCCAATTGAACAGTTGGTCTGGCTGGACATGGCGAATCGACCGCTCGGCTAGCCCCACAGCCCGGTGCAACATTTCCGCGTGAGCTTGGGGATTGATCTCCCGGACCTCCCGGTGGCTCAACTGGACGGCCGTGATCAGCGTATTGTTCAGCTCGGGATGTTGGCGTTCGACCAGCAGCGCTAGCGACGCATCATCGACGCGCGTCAACCAACGCGGCAACAACCAGCGTGCGGATAGCCATACAGCGCCCGCCACCATCAGACCCAGCAGGGCAATGCGGACCGCAGTTGGCGATTCGCTGGCGCCCACGCGTACGGGCAAGTAGTCGATGGCTGCCCCGATCCAGAAGACCAGCAGCAGCCACATCACCACCATCAGCAGCCATTGCCAACACAAATAGGTACGCAGCAGGCCCCGAGTCTCAGCCAGCCTGCTCTGAATGGCTGCTGGTAGAGGTCGTGTGCCAATGAACGCGCTGGCTGAACTGTCACTCTCTGAGGTCATTGCGTACCACTTAACAGATTCCAATTGGCTCGCTTAGCAGTTTCCGGCTAAGTCCACTGGGCAGGGATATCCCGAGTCTGTGTTATCAGCCCTCTAGCTGGTTAACACGGATATCTTCCGATATCCGTGGGCAAGCGAAAAGAGTGGGTGGCGAGTAAGACTGCGCAAAGTTCTCAATTGAGCGTGTTCACACCCGCTGCATGGGCGAGACACCTGCCTCACGCCTTAAAACCTCTGCTGTAGTAGCCAGTCTTCGAGATTGACTTGCAGGATCATCGTGGCACGCAGCAGCGCGGTGCGCTGAGGCAACATGACCTGCAGCCAACGGCGCTGGGCGGCCAGGGAGAGCGCCCGAATGCTGATGTTGGCCTTGGATTGAGCTTCCACGTTGTCCCGCAAGCGCGTGAACGTAGCCGGTATGATGTTGGGTTCGGGGCCGACATGGATAAAGGTTTCTATGCCCATCAACAAGGCTTCGTACATGGCGTCCCATAGCCGCTGCGGATGGTCGATCCACTTGTGCATCAGGTCGCGAGCGTTCAGTTTGTCATAGCTGACCTTGCCGGTAACCAGCGATAGGATGGGGGGCACGGGCTTTTCATACTTGACGTCGATGGTCTGCATCATGACCGCCGAACGATTGGGGATGGCTCGTTGCCACATGATGGGTGTGTGCAGCGGAGGCCAAGCACCTTGATTGGCGCGGAGGTACGTTTGCGGCAAGGTCCGCTTCATGAGTTCTCGAAAGCGGTCGATCGTATCGCCCTGCCCCATCAATAACAACGAATTGGGAGCCAGATACGTGGATATTGACAGAGTGCCGTTTCCTTCAGCAGTGATTTCCATACACAGCCGATGCACCTGGTCGGTATCCACCTTCTTTTCGCGGGAAAACAATACTGCCAGCTTGACCCCTTCGGCTAGCGCAATGCAATCCTCTGACAAGGCCATCGGAACCGACAGGGCGTCTCTGAGGCTCATCAGACCCCCAGCGACAATCGCCCCCACTTCGCCCAAACTAAACCCTAGGCTGACTTTGGCGCGCGTATAGTCGATATCGAAAAACTCCTTCAACAAGTGCAGTTGCGCTTGCTCCATTGCCAGGATGATGGAAATGGCTTCCGAGTAGTCATGGAGAGTCGTTTCCTGGTTCTTGCGCACCCGTTCGATCAAATCGACGTCGCGACCTGCGAACTCCTTACAGACCTGTTGGGCTTCGCGAAGATACTGAGCCACGATGTCGCCATATCGTGGATGTGCGAGCAGCTCTGCGCTACGTCCCAAGTTGGTTTGGTTGTAGCCGCGAAACGACAATGCGGACTGTGGCAGGCGGTGCTTCAGCTCAGCGGCATCAATCGGTCGATCCATTCCCGTTTCCAATTCCCTTTTGTCGTATTCAGCTAAGCCGTGCGGCCAGGCGATTTGATGCCCCAGAGGATGCACTCACACGACAGAATCGTCAAGCTGACCGACGAGGCTAGTCAGCGTAATTTTGCGCACAAAACCAAAGATTCAGCTAAAATCGGCACAACTCCGCATCCGGGCTATCCCAGTGGATGCTGGTTTGGGGGGGCAGAATTCTATGGCCTTGAAAAAACGAGCTCGAGCCAGAATATCCAAGCTAAAATTGAGCGAGATCGACCACGAACTGGCGCTCCGATACCGTCAGCGGCTCGTTGGCCTGCAATTGCGCTGCCAGCACATTCTGGTCTGCATCAGAGGCATCATTGCCTTTTGAGTTGCGCTCTGCTATTCGGCGTTTGAGTTCACCAACATCAGACGTAAATGGGCAAATGCGGTAAGGTACGGCCAGACGAGCGGCCAGTTGATGAAACCTTTGACGCTGATCGAATCTCAAAAACGTAGCATCAATAACTACCGGGAATCCGGCCACGAGCACTTGCTCGGCCAATTGTTCCAGCTTTTGGTAGGTTTCCAGGCTCCCCTGAGATGAATACATTTGCTCCGACTGACCCGCGGACGGGCGCTCGGTTGGCAGAAGGCCAAACAATCGCTTACGCTCGACATCCGAGCGAATGCGAATGTAGCCACACTGTTCGACCAATCTTTGCGTTCCGTAGGTTTTTCCGCTGCCGGAGACGCCGTGAGTTATCGTCAGCGTACGATTTGGCGGATGCGTAAATCGCCAGGCCATTTCCAGATAATGCAGTTCGTCATCAATCAGCCGTTCGCGCTGCTCAGACGCGACGTCCTTCTGCAGCCATCGCAACTGACACACTTTGGCTCGAACCATGGCCCGATACACCAGATAAAAAGGCAGGACAGACAGACCAGAATAATCGCCTGAGCTTTCCAGGTAACCATCCAAAAACCGCCAGCCTAGATCACTGCGCCGGTGATCGCACAGGTCCATGATCAGGAATGCGATCTCATTCATGACATCAATCCAGTACAGCTCTGGATTGAATTCGATGCAATCGAAAGGCATCAATCGACCTTGCCATCGAATTAGATTTCCCAAATGCAAATCCCCATGGCACTCGCGTATGTGCCCCAGTGCCTTGCGCTGCCGCCAAATCTCTGAAAGCTGCTGGCACTTCTGGCGTGTCCAACTGTCGATGCTGTCCAGTTGCGAACGTCGACCGGGTAATAATTGGGTTTGCAGCTGTCCGATATTGTCCAAAGCAAAGCGACGAATCTGTGACTGAATGCCCAGCTCAGGCTGCTGGGCAGTCGCAGCAATTCGATGAAACTGGGCTACTTGAGTTGCCAGCTCGGAGAACTCAAGCGGACTCAATTCGTTTGCGGCCACCAAGTTGCCGGCCAACTGGGATTGCTCGAAACGCCACATGCGCACAGCGTATTCAACCGCCGTTCCCGTGCCGCCTACGACCAAGTGATCGTTATCAATGACGATGGGGACGACATCCAGATATAAATCATGGCTATAGCGCTTATTGCGACGCACTTCTTCTTGGCAATAATGCAATCGCTTTGCAAGTGTGGTAAAATCTGCGAACCCAAAGTTGAGCGGTTTCTTGACTTTGTACGCGTAATCGCCGGCCAGAAACACCCAAGAAATGTGAGTCTCGCACAACTGGACCGTCGGGGCGTGATGGCGATACGCGATTGGGTCTAAGAGTTGTTGGACGAGATCACTGCCATGTGGTAACAATGTTTCGCCGCTGTTCATAGGAATACTCGCTCTGCTGCCATGGTATGATGAACACCACCGTACGGCGACCCGTAAATGAACGACCCGACTGATGAATTCGAGCCGGCAAACTATGTTAACCGTAATTGTTGGCCGATTTCAGCCCCTGCATTTGGGGCATCAGGCCATGATTGAATGTGCTTTGGCCGATGCAGATGTCGTGTTAATCATCCTCGGTTCGGCGTTTCAACCTCCATCGCCCAGGAATCCGTTTAACTGGCAACAGCGGTCAGAGATGATCTGCCACAGTATCCGCCGGCCAGGCCGTGATCGCTTGTGCATAGCTCCCTTGTGCGACTACAACAATTCTGAGCGTTGGGCCAGGGCACTAGCCGCCAGCGTGCGCCGCGCAGCTCGAAACTTGTTGCCTGAAAACTGTGGTAAAGTACGGCTCCAACATACGTTTGAAAATGCTGAGCTGACATCACATCCAGAGTTTGCCAAGTGGGATATCCAGCCGGTCGAGCGCCACGGCGACTACAGCGGCCAACGCATTCGCGATCTACTTTTTTCAGCATTTTTTTCACGGTCAGCAGCTGGTGTCGCTCGAATGGATTCAGCTATGCGAGATATTGCAGATCAACTTCCGCAACCTGTTGCCCTGTGGCTTGAGTCATGGCTGGAAAGCTCTATCTATCCGGTCCTGGCTGGCCAATGGCAGGCATTGCATGAGCCCCACTAGGGTTGGCGTACGGCACCTATTTCTAACTGTCTTCGCGATCGCGTAAGCTGGCATTGCTCCCGGTGACGGCAGGTTGGGCGAGCTGTATAGGAGTCTTCCGTCCACGACAGGAATACCAAAGAAGCACGCTAGGCTGGTTCGATGGAAAGATGACATGTGCGTCGCCCCGGCGCTCTCTGTAATTTTGCTAGCTGACTGCGGAGCCTGGACTATGTATCGCTATCAATTTGTTTGTATTGCCGCTGGTTCATGGTTGGCTCTGGTTGCCATGGCACAATGTCAGGTCGCAGCCCAAGTACAAATTGCTCCGGCCTACTCGGTACCAAACTTTGATGCACCCAGCCACATGACTAGTGGCCGGGCTAGTGTCGGCACAGTCCCGGCCAGGCAAGTCAGTTATGCAACCACGGAACAGGCTCACGGCTACCAACAACCTTACCAACAACCTTACCAACAACCTTACCAACAACCTTACCAACAACCTTACCAACAACCTTACCAGCAACCATCGTGTGGCTCTGAGATGGGCTGCGGCCACGGCTGTGGCCAGCAGCCGTCAGCATTTTGGACCATGTATTACCGAAACGTGCGCTGGCCCTATCCCTTTCGAGCACAGGACGTTAACTCCGTCTGCTCCTATTTCGACATCCAGCGAGAAAACGGTTGGAAACTGCGGAATACCGTTGGCAATGCGCTGTTTGATCCAAACAATCACTGTTTGACCGAAGCCGGCAAGAATCACATCCGCTCGATTCTAAACGACAATCCGGTAGATCGCCGCGTGATCTACGTTCTGCATGGAGCAGACGAAAAGCAGACAGCCCAGCGCATTGAGTCGACTCAATTGGCGATATCAGAAATGCTGCCCGTCGGCAATCTGCCGCCGATCTATGTCACCGATCGCGACGCGCCGGGCTCGTCTGGAGCATATCAAACAGCGATCATGCGGGCCATGGAGCAGTCCATGCCTGCACCACGGCTGCCTGCTGTGCAAAGGAGCGGACAAGACTCCGCATCATCCAATTAAGGCTACTGCACACATCGTACAGCACTATAATCGTCAAGTGTGGCTAGTTCGTGGCGGACTAGCCAGCAACCTGTCGGTAGAGCGTGCGCCTAATGAAATCAACTCTAGTCGAGCTGCTGGGTCAGAACTGGCTTCGGGTGGCTCAGTGGCATCAGCGGGTTGACTCGACCAATAGCCTCGCACGGCACTTCGTGAACGAGCAGCCGCAACAAATGCCGGCACTGTTCGTCGCCGACAGTCAAGAGCGCGGACGAGGTCGATCCGACCACACGTGGTGGTCTCCACCGGGGTGCCTGATGTTCACGTTGGCCATTCCGGCTTCACTATTGCCTGCGCGTCGCGATTGCTGGGGGCAACTGGCGCTGCTGTGTGGCGTTGTAGTTGCTGAGGCGATGGAGAAGGTTTGTCCAGGCTTAACAGTGCAGTTAAAATGGCCGAACGATTTGTATCTCGCCAACCGCAAAGCGGGGGGGATTTTAATCGAGTCGGTTTCGTCGCCAGATAATCAAGTCGCGTTCCTGATCGGAATCGGCATCAACGTCTGTGTCGATTGGGCGACTGCACCTGAAGAACTACGACATCGGGCGACTTGCCTTTCCAGCCAATGTGGTAGCCGCGTTGAGCCATCTAAAGTGTTGTCGGCGTTCATCCACAACCTAACGCGATGGTTGGACGGCTGGGGTACGGGTGAGTTGCATTGGTACGAGCCATGGGCTGAGCGTTGTTTGCTGACAGGTCGACTAGTCAAAGTCAGAGGCAATTTGTCAGGCCAGCCAGTCAAAGTATCCCCAACTCCGCAGATACTAGCGGGCCGCTGTCTTGGAGTTGGCCTAGATGGTCAGTTGCTGATTCGCTCAGAGCAGGGTGGAGTGACGCCGATTAGCGTCGGCGAGATTATTGAGATGTAAACCCAAGATCGCGCGACGGCAGACGAATGTAGCCTGTTGCCTGCTGGGAATCGCGATGACGTGTTGCGACGACCTGCGAAAATAGCCGTCCTGCGGTGAAGAGGCGCTCAGAAACACCTGGAATTTAGCGGTGGCTAGCGTTAATATAGCTGCATTCGATAGTTGGGCTGGCAGTAGATAAGAAGAGTCCATCAGCACAACTACCTCAGTAAACTCAGGATTTAACGGCAATGTCAGAGCAAACGAGTTCGATTTGGATGGAAGTCAGCAGTTGCAAGAGAGCGTTGTTGGGTAGCGTTATCCTGTTGTGGCTGGGGGCTGTGGTCAGCGCTGCGGGCTTTCGTGAAGAGATCGCTGGTTTGCTACCGACGGAGTCGGCGTTGGATGAGCCGTTTACGTTGGATTCGCAAGCCAAGTATTACGTCTTCACCTTCTTGGGAGTCGAATGTCCAGTGGCACGTCAGTACGGCGCCAAACTGCAATCACTGGCAGATCGATTCCAAGATCGCGGGGTGCAGTTTATTGGCATTAACAGTAATCCTCAGGACTCGAAGGCAGAACTTGCCAAGTACCAGCGCGAGGTTGGCGTTCGGTTTGCGATGCTGAAAGACCCAGGCCAACAAGTCGCTAAGCGATTTTCCGCGACTCGCACCGCCGAGGTCGTAGTCGTGGACGCTCAGGGCAAAGTCCAATATCGCGGACGCATTGACGATCAATACTCACCAGGTGTCGCGCGATCGGTCGCTGAATCACATGACCTGCGAGATGCCCTCGATAGCCTGACTGCTGGGCTGCCGGTGGCGATCGTCGAAACGAAGCCGGTTGGCTGTTTGATTACCTATCCCAAGCAACCTAGCCAGCAGCCGACAGTCACGTTCACTAAGGATGTTGCGCCGCTGCTGTACCAACACTGTTATGAATGTCATCGCAGCGGCGAGATAGGTCCGTTTGATATCTCGGACTACGACGACTTGCTGGGCTGGGGCGAAATGTTGGTTGAGGTCATGGAGCAGAAGCGTATGCCACCCTGGCACGCTAGCCCAGAGTACGGTTCGTTCAGAAACGAGCGACACTTGCCTGCCGACGTCCTGCCGATCGTTCGCCGATGGATCGACGAGGGAATGGCGTATGGCGATACTTCGGAATTGCCTGCCAAGCCGAAATATACCGACGGCTGGAGACTACCCCAGCCTCCTGAAATGGTGTTTGAAATGCGCAATCGACCCTATCGAGTTCCCGCAGATAAGACGATCGACTATCAGTACTTTGTGGTGGATCCTGGCTTTACAGAGGATAAATGGGTCAGCGCATCGCAAATCATTCCTGGCGCATCCTCGGTTGTACACCATGCCATTGTATTTGTAAGGCCTCCCGACGGTGGCGACTTCGTGGGAATAGGTTGGTTGAATGCGTATGTTCCCGGTCAAGTGCCAGTGATTTATCCGCCGGGATACGCGCGTAAAATTGCGGCCGGATCCAAGCTTGTGTTTCAGATGCATTACACGCCCAGCGGCACTGAACAACTGGATATAACCAAAATCGGTTTGAACTTTATGGATGCCAGCCAAGTGACACACCAGGTTTATACCCTGGTTGCCATTGATCAGGATTTTGAAATTCCACCTCACGCGCCAAATCATACCGTGGTGGCAAGCGCCCAGCGACTACCAAAGCATGGTGAGTTGCTGTCGATTTCTCCACACATGCACCTGCGCGGCAAAGCTTTTGAAGTTTTTACCAAGCAGGGTGCTGTAACTCAGACAATTTTGAAAGTGCCGCATTACGACTTTAATTGGCAGCACACCTATGAATACAACCAGCCTATCCCGCTGAATGAAATCGATGACATTTCGATCACAGCGACCTTCGATAATTCCAAAGACAATCCGTTTAATCCCAATCCGGACGAATTTGTGATGTGGGGAGATCAGACCTGGGAGGAGATGACGTTAGCCTACTTGGATGTGGCGGTTTCCATGGACCTAGTGCGCTTTGCCAGTGTCGTGCGAGAATTTCGCGTCAACACCCAGAATGAATCAACTGCATCAAATGTCGTGTCCGCGTCGACTTCGGAACAATCAGCAGAGGAACTGCAATTGGCCACGGCATTTGCCGAAGAGTTCATGGCCAAGCATGACCGGAATGGAGATGGCGCGCTGACCCGATCTGAAGTGCCCACCATCTTTGGTGATTATGCTTTCTGGAGCGTAGACCGCGATTACGATCAGCGACTTACCCGAGAGGAACTCATTCAAGCGTTCAGAGAAAGCCGTGACCGAAGTCGATAACTACCGTTCGAGGACTGCCCGATTTTTTGCGAAATTCATCGACTACCCCAGGCTGGGAGTGGTGCTGATCTTCCTCTTGAGCCTATTGTCTTGGGCTGGCTTCAACTACCCCGACTGGCCGGATGCAGTTTACCGGAAGCTGACGGGATCGACTGAGTCCTGGTTCACGTCGGAAGACAACCAAGACCAGGATGATGGCTGGGGCCGCAGGCCCAGTCGAAGTCGCGCTCGTTCCGGCGGCTCGGCGTTTGGCCGCGCCGACACGCTGCTGGTGATTCAGTCCAAGCAGTTCTTCACCTATGAAGGTGCGCAAGTGCTGCGAGATCTCGTCGATCGACTGGAGGCACTGGATAGTGTTGCTTCCGTATCGTGGATGGATAATGCGCCTCCCCTGAATATCTTCGGACTGGCTGAGCCGGTGGTCCCTCGTGGACAGGCCTCCGAGCAACGATTTGCTATCTCTCAACAAAAGGCGGTCAAGCACCCTTTGATCGTAGGTCAGTATCTGTCGCCCGATGCCCAGACAGCGCTGATGATGATCTCTTTTGATTGGTTATTTGTCCACGAAGAAGCTGATTGCACTACCAAGATTATCGAGGTGGCCAAGGCGGCCCTTGCGACTCATCCCTCGGTCAACATGCAATTTTCGGTCACGGGCCCCGTGCCCATTCGGTTGATGTTGATGTCCGAGCGGCGTGGCAACGAATTCAAATACCAGATGATCGCCTACGGCATTATCTTCGTCATGTCAGTAATTCTGTTCCGTGGCTTGTCGGTCGTGTTGGTGGTTGGCCTGGCGCCTATGTTGGGTGTCATTTGGACCTTGGGTTTTTTGCGATATTTTGGACTAGAGGACAATCCCTTCAGCCCGGTAATCGTGCCTGTGCTGGTGAGTTTAGTCGGCTTTACCGATAGCGTTCACATGATGGTGTATGTCCGCAAAAGGTTGCAGCTTGGCGAGCAACCGATTGAAGCTTGCCGACACGCCCTGGCCGCAGTTGGTCTGGCTTGCTTCCTGACTTCGCTAACCACTGCCATCGGCATGGGCTCTTTGGTGCTCTCGCATCACGAAGTTGTCCGCGATTTCGGATTAGCTTGCGTGATGGGGGTCTGCTTTACGTGGATATCCGTAATGATCGTGATTCCACTGGCTTGCCACACGCGCTGGGGATCGCGACTGAACCGCGGTGCAGATCGTGGAATCATCGAACAGAATTTGAATCTATTCACCGGTGGCGTGCGCAGTTTTCTGAAGTATCCCAAGACTGTCAGCACAGCTTCCATTGCGTTGCTGATGGTACTGACTGGTGCTGCACTGACACTTCGCCCCGATGATCGTACGTCCAATTTGATGCCCAAGAACAGTCCTGCGCAAATGACGTTAGCGCATCTGGATCAGTCGATGGGTGGATTAGACGTCTGCCGCGTCGAAATCGCTTGGAATGATCCACAGCAATCGCCGGAGCAGGTAGCCCAGTTGGTCCAGCAGGTAGATCAGATTTTAAGTGGCGAACCACTGATCGGTCACCCGATGTCGCTGACACGTTTGATCGACGCCTTGCCGGGTGAGGACTCGGCTATCGAAAAAATGTCGATGGTGGAACTGCTGCCGCCGCCTTTGAAGCGGGCTGTATTTAATACCGAAGAACAAGAGGCAGCCGTGATGTTCCGCGTCAAAGACTTGGGGACCGCTACTTACAAGCCTGTATTCGAGCGGATCGATGCCGCACTGAAAACATTGATGGCCCAGCACCCCGCTTACAGACTGACGATGACGGGTGGGCCGATTTGGAAATGGCGAGATTTGTATCGAGTTGTGCTTGATCTGGTGTTTAGTTTGGGCACTGCGCTGATCATCATCACCATCGTCTTGGCCGTGGCTTTCAAGTCCCTGCGGCTGGGAGTGATTTCGATTCTCCCCAATACATTGCCCATAGCAGCCTCCGCAACGTATTTGGTCATCATTGGCCAGCCATTGGAAATGGTGTCGGTGTGTGCCTTTACCATTTGCCTGGGGATTGCCGTCGACGACACCATTCATTTCTTGTCACGATACAGTGAAGAGCAGCATGGAGCGGGCACCCGCGAAGAGCAAATTGAGCGAGCCTTTCATGGAGTGGGCACTGGATTAATCATGACTTCCATTGTCTTGATCGCAGGCTTTGGTTCAGTCATGACCAGCCCCACGCCCGATATTAAGACCTTTGCCGTCTTAGGGGTATGCTCACTGACAACTGCCCTGTTGGCTGATCTCTTCCTGCTACCTGCGTTGCTGATACAGTTCGACAAAGGAAAAGTATCCTAAGATTTTCAGCCGCGAACTTACCTGCCGAGCAGGATGAGCTCAAGGCGATACGGGCCAAGGAACCCTCGCAAATCGGAATCAAGGGAACTTGACCTGCCTTAGCCTGAGATCCAGCCCCAAACTCCGAGGTAGCGCTACTGAGCGATTGCCGTAAATAGTAGCGGTTCAGACCAATGCGAAGCCAGTGAGCTGTTCGATAACAGTAGCAATCATTGGATAATCAGATCAGACTTGGTACGATTACGGTCGTTATACTCGAGCGACGGCCGCGCTCAGTTGCTGGATGGATGGTCCATAACCACAGGAAGAATTTACAGTGCTCCACGCAGTTATCATGGCCGGAGGAACCGGCAGTCGCTTCTGGCCTGCTAGTCGCACCGACAATCCAAAGCAGTTGCTGAAACTGGTCGGTGACACCACGATGCTGCAGTCAACCTACGAGCGACTATCGGGACTGGTATCTGCCGAACATACGCTGGTGATGACGAATAAGCAACTTGTCACGGCTGTGAGGCGGCAATTGCCGGAAGTGCCCCCCGAGCATATTATCGGAGAGCCGTCCAAGCGAGACACGGCCGCCTGCATTGCACTAGCCGCCTCAATGATCGTGCGCGCCGATCCGATGGCGGTCATGTTGGTCTTGCCGGCTGACCACGTGATAAGTTCTTCTGCGCAATTCCACGACTGTATGCGTAGTGGCGTCAAGCTGATCGATCAATCGCCCGAACGCATTGTGACCTTTGGTATTCGCCCAACCTATGCGGCAGAATCGTTCGGTTACGTGCAGCGTGGCGAGCCGATGGGGGCTCCCGAAGTGCACGGTGCCTATCGCGTGGCCTCGTTTCGTGAGAAGCCCAATCGCCAGACGGCTGAGCAATACTTGCAGTCTGGCAACTACTACTGGAATAGCGGTATCTTTATGTGGCGTGCCGACACGATTCTGACCGCACTGCGGCGATTCGAGCCTGAGATGATGCGGCATATTGATGCCATTTCAGCGGCAGTCGGGACTCCAGGATTCAACGTCACACTACAACGCGAGTTTGACCAAATCTCCGCCCAGTCCATCGACTATGCCGTCATGGAGCGCTATTCCGATGTGTCGGTGATCGAAGCGTCGTTTCGCTGGGACGATGTTGGTAGCTGGCAGTCGATCGGTCGGCTAACAACCCCCGATGAGCAAGGTAATTGCGTTCGCGGTAAATACTTGCCGATACAATCGCAACGGATGATTGTCTACGGCAGCCAAGAGCATTTGTTGGTAACCATCGGCATGCAAGACATGATCGTGGTGCATACCGAAAATGCAACTCTAGTCGCGCCCAAGGAACAAGAGGAGCGCGTGCGTGAAGTCGTCAAGCAATTGCAATCGCGAAATTGGGACGAATTCCTCTAGGCTCATCACGCCAAGTGTGCAAGCTGGCGGATGCAACAGACGGGGCTGCGGCAAACTGTTGTGGATTATCTACAGCGCGTCGAATGCAAAAAGGGTCGTTCAACAATAACCATGTAGCCTCGGGCCGTCGGCCACCAGAAGTCTGACCTGAACTGCGAGCGAAGTTCCAGACCAACCGTCAGGTGGCCTGCAGTTCTCTGAGAGCTGTCAAGACCTGAGCGTCGTGGCCGTCGACCTGCACACGTTTCCAGAGTCGAGCCACTTTGCCATCCGCAGCTATCAAGTACGTACTGCGCTGGATCCCCAGCGACTTTTTGCCGTACAAGTTCTTTTCACGCCATGCTCCATACAGCTCAGCTACGTGATGCTCCGCATCCACCAGCAGCGGAAAATTCAACTGGTACTTGTCGCGAAATTTGGCGTGGCTCGCCTGGTCATCGGTGCTGACACCTAGCACCACGGCTCCCATCTCCATAAGTTGCGCAGATGAATCCCGGAAAGCACATGCCTGGCGCGTACAGCCCGGAGTCATATCTCGCGGATAAAAGTACAGCACGACCCAATGGCCTTTGAAATCGCTCAGCTTGACTGCCTGTCCGCGATCATCCTTTAGCGTAAACGCAGGCGCTGGCCTACCACATTCAATCCACTCTGACATCGGTGCTGCTCGTACCTTCCTCATAAAAACGCGTGGGCGGTGTGTCGTACCCTGGCCTGGTATCACCGTGGGGACAACGCCGCGCGTGATTGTCCCCCTATCCCTGCTACTTAAAACTGCAGTTGCAGCGATTTCAGTCGCCGAGCGGTTTCAGCCATGAGCGCGTCTTCTGCCGCTTCGTCAGCGGCCTCGTAAGTAACCGAAAAGCGCAGAAACTGTCCGGCTTCGTTCCAAGGTACGGTCACCATCGACTGTTGCGTAATCAAGTGCTGACTGACTTGCTCGGCGGTTTCAAACTCCACGTTGGCAGCGGCGCGCGGGGCTCGCGTGTACAAGAAGTAAGTGCCGCCTGGCATCTGACAATCGAATCCGCAGTCGCGCAAGGTCCGCACCAGCTTAGTCAGTCTGCGACGGTACTTCTCGCGCACCCGGTCAGCGATCTGGTCGTTGTCCAGGGCGGTCGCTGCAGCATGCTGAATGGCCATGAACTGACCGCTGTCGCAATTATCCTTGACGTCGGCCAGTGCACTGACCAATCGTGGATGGCCACAGACCCAGCCTATTCGCCAGCCGATCATGTCAAATCCCTTGCTCATCGAATGCACCTCGACGCCGACCTCCTTGGCACCCGGCACCGACAGAAAGCTAAGCGCTGGCCCGTCGTAGCTCAACATAATATGAGCTGCGTCCTGCACGACGACGAATTGGTGTTGTAGCGCCAATTGGATAACTCGCTGGTAGAACTCAACTGTAGCGGTCTTACCAGTGGGGCTATTGGGGTAGTTAATCACCAGCAGCTTGACACGCCGCCACGTTTCGTCGCTGATTGCATCGAAATCGGGAAAGAAATCGTTCTCGGCGTGTAGTGGCAAGGAATGAACCGAGCCGCCGTAGTACTTGGTGTGTGTCCCTGCAACCGGATATCCAGGCACAGTCATCAGTGTGATATCACCTGGGTCAATCAGGCAAGCCGGCAGCATAGACAATGCTGTCTTGCTGCCGATGCAATGATTGACTTCGCTGGCCGGGTCAAGTTGCACTCCAAATCTTCGCTCCATAAATCGCGAGACAGCTTCCTTGTATGCGGCGATGCCGTTATCTGCATAGCCCCGATTGCTAGGCAAATGTACTTGCCGGGCCAACTCGTCACGAACCAATGCATCTGCCATAGAATCATTTTCGCCGATGCCAAAGTCGATCAACTGGCGATCAGGGAAATCTGCCAATGCCTTGCGTTTGGCACGCTTGATCTTCTCAAACTTGTAGATTTCGGTACCCTTGCCATAGCTAGCGCCGCCAATCCGCGCAGCAAATAAAGACTGAAAGTACGGGTCTGCCGCCAGTTGCGGTTCACCAGAGGTAACTTGAGTTGCCATAGTTGACTGTCAAAGAATGCCAGGGTCGGAAGGTGGAAGTGTATTGGTAGCTCAGCTTACTGATCCAGCCAAAATCGGCAACCCGTCTGTGTGCCCGTCCATGTGTGCAGGTGTCAGCCATGAATAGCGATTTCAAAGGGGGCAACAGTCGCCAGTTGGGGCAATTGCTGGACGCCCTAGGCCAGCCGCTGGCGATTGTCGATCGCATCGGAGAAATCGTGTTTGTTAACGCTCCACTGTGCCGGTTGGTCGGAGCCCAGGCGTCCGAGCTCGTAGGGCAGGGCTGTAGTTGGCAGGTCGCTGAGGATGGAGCCCACAGTGCGATCCGCACGGCCTTAGCGCCGCCGGCCGGCGCATTGGACGGCCGTACCGTCGTGCGTCAACTGGCTGTTCCTGTCGTGTTTGGTTCGCCGCAGACCGGCCAGGCCTTTATCCCCTTGCCAGATTCCGAAGGCGCCGTACATGTCGTCCTGGTTGTGTTGGGCAACTTTGAATATCTTCGGCGGCTACTGACCACGCCGGCACACACCTTCGCTGGCTCGCGGACGGCGGACCAAACGCTAACGGAGATACGCAGTCGCTGGAAAACGCTGGATGGACTTACGGCATTGGTTGGCAGTAGCCCTACCGTGCAACTTGCCATGCAGCGCGCCCAACTGGCAGTGGCTCAACCATGCAACTTGTTGATCTACGGTCCGGCGGGCGTTGGCAAACTGGAAATCGCCCAAGCGATTTTTCGCGGGCGCCTAAAATCTTCGGGTCTGCACGCGGCGCTCGGACAATGTTTTCCGATTGAGTGTCGAGTACTGGACGGCCAACTAATCGCCAGCATGTTAGAGATCTTTGTGGAGCGCTTACAATCTGAGGTGCCGAGAACTGCGCAGCAGCTGGTGCTGATTGGACTGGATCAACTTGAAAGTGCAGCGGTCCAGCTCCTACGGACATGGATAGATGACCACCGTGACAAGTGCTACATCGTTGCTACCAGCAGTCAATCAGCAGCGGCCTTAGCCCCGCGCAGTTCAGGTTGGGCAGAGCTTGTAACCCGCATTGCTACTTTAGAAATCGGACTTTCGCCACTGGCGGAACGCCGGCAAGACATCGCACCGTTGGCGCTGCAGTCGCTGGCCGAAGCCTGCTTGCAAGCTGACCGAGCGCAATTGACACTGTCTGCCCAAGCGCAAGACCTGTTGGTAGCCTATGCCTGGCCAAACAACGTTCGGCAGCTTCGCGCGGCGCTGGCGCAAGCCGTGGAGCGTGCCGTATTGACCGCGTCAGTTCAACCTTCGCATTTGCCGGTGGCCATTCGAACCTTCGCTGGCGCGGTGGCTGCGAGCCAGAAGGCGGCCGTTGCGCCGGTGGACTTGGATGCGGTGCTCATTGAAGTCGAAAAAATCATGCTTCGCAAAGCACTGCAAGTGTCGCCTCGCAATCGGGCTCGCGCAGCCCGGCTACTTGGCATCAGCCGCTCACGGTTGCTACGGCGTATCGACCAGCTTGGGCTTGGCGATGCTCAACAGCCTGCAGAATAGGCTTTCGTCGCGCCAGCGTAGAGCATGGTCTGCAATCCATCCCGAACCTGACACTGTATTATTCAGGCATGGCTGTGGCGGCACGCCACCGGAATGGGCGGCTGGCTGTAATGGCCTGAATCATGGCACGCAGTGAATTACCGGAGGCTGCGGTAGCAGCGCAGATTTCGTTCAACGTGCATTCGTCGAAATACTCCAGGCCACGTCCGATTGCGTAAGTCAATAGTTTGGCGGCCAGGCAGCGACGGAATTCGTCCTGGCGCTCGAGCAGTATCTGCCGCAGCTCGTTGGGACCATTAAACTGGCGGCCATCTGGCAGTCGCCCACTGGAATCGACCGGTACATCGCCCACGGTATCTCGCCACTTTCCAATAGCGTCAAAATTCTCCAAACCAAAACCCAGCTCATCCATAACTTGGTGGCAGGCCGCGCATTGGGGCTTGGAGCGATGCAGCTCCATTTGTGCTCGCAAGGTCGTGGGTGGCTGGCCTTCGGCAGTGGCAGCTTCCAGCTCCGGTACATTCGGCGGTGGAGGGGGAGGGGGTGCGTCCAGAAGATTGTCCAATATCCACAGTCCGCGATTCACCGGCGATGTCCGAGTGGGATTAGAGGTTAGGGCCAAGATACTGGCATGTCCCAATAACCCACCGCGCCCAGTACCTGCCAGCGAGACGCGCTCAAAACCGGCTTTGCCATCGACCTCCAAGCCGTAGTGTGCAGCCAACAGTTCATTCACATGTGTAAAATCGGCAGTCAACAAATCCATAATGCTCCGATTCTCGTTCAGCACAGTTGCGAATAACAACTCCGTTTCACGGCGCATCGCGCTGCGCAATGTGGAGCTGAACTGGGGAAAACGCTGTGAATCGAAATTCATCGCGTCCAGCTTACGCAATTGCAACCACTGACTGGCAAAATTTTGTACCAATGCCGAACTGCGCGGGTCGTCCAGCAGCCGATCAACTTGCGCCGCCAGCTGGTCCGCGTGATGAAGCTGGTTATTAGCCGCTAACCGATAAAGGGCGTCATCCGGTTGACTGCTCCACAAAAAGTAACTCAGACGAGAAGCCAATTCGTAATCGGTCAGTTCGCGCTCGACCTCTCCGTTCGGCATGCTCTCAGTTTCGACGCGAAACAAAAACGAAGGAGAAACCAACACGCCAGAAATCGCAACTTGCATAGCGCGTGAATAGCTCAAGCCATCGTCGATAGCCAATTTGGCCAAATTTACGTAGCGCTGCAACTCAGCTTGACTGGATGGTCGGCGCAAAGCGCGAGGTAACAGTGCCGTCAAACTCGCTTCAGCGGCCGCAATCAGCGACTGGGGGTCCTCCGGATTCTCAGGTTGGTGAGACAACAACCGCCTGTGCGATCGCGGCAAAGGCTTACCGTCGATGAGCAGCGGCCCCAAAATCGACAGGCTGTTCACCTTGAGATTGCGATCGCCGCGTTTAGCAGGATCGGGGTCGTCGGGGCGGTAGTAATCATTGGTGAACTGAATGGCTATCTCCTGCGGGCCGGCCGTGAGTTCAGCCAACATTTCGTATTGCTCTGGTTGACTTTCCACCGCTGAGACTGAAAACGCTTGAGCCTCCTGGCCAGCAATACTCAGTAGCATATTGGGCGGCTGGTCGCCGGCCTGATCTCCGTAAGCCTCAATGCGAATCAAATATGTGGCTGACACCGCCAAGTTCACATCGTGGCGCAGCGTATCGACGGACGAAAAGAATCTGCCTGGCAAAGCGACCAAAGGTTCGGCTTCGCTTGGCGGCAGAGCGATCGCGCGTCGCACTATCTCTTCGGCGGCCTCCAGATAGCGTTCCATCAAGACTGGCGACAGGCTGAGCACATCGCCAATATTGTCGAATCCGTAACCGATATCATCCGAGGGAAAGTTATCGGCTGGCTGATAGTCGATGCCAATCAGATCTTGAATGGTGCGATTGTACTGGTCGCGATTGAGCCGCACGAGCGTGGGGCGGCCAGGAAAGGCCGGCCCGGAGCAAGGAACTGTCAAAGCATGATTACGAATCCAATCCAACAGAACATCCCGCTCGACTGAACTCAACGGCTCGGCATCATGAGGCGGCATGACGTTGTTATCGAGTTGCACAAAAATCTTCTTCCACGCGTGGCGATCCTGCGAGGCGGCTCGAACAGGATCTAGTGATGCTATATCCAAGCCGCCCACTGGCGCATCGCCGCTGTGGCAATCAAGGCAATACTGAGTCAACAGCGGATAAATCTGTGCAACGTAATTCCGGGCGAATTCGCTCGAAGGCTCGGCGCCTCGAGCAACTGGACCACCAGTGCAGCTCAGCAGCGCAACAGCCACAAACCCAAAGTCGATGATTAGCCTCCGCACAGCTGGATTGATCTCCGTTGACAAACAAAAGTTCCGTTGCTGGCTGATTCGCAACAGTCTGAAAAACCGCAGGGCGTATGCTTCGGTGACCTACGCACCCAGGCTAATGAAAGGCTATTGTGACTCTGCCTCCCGGGCGACTTCGATTGATCCGAACAAGTGCCCGCCTACCGAATCGTGCTGCCATGTGCCGGCGTAGCGGTTATCGTGCAGAACAACCCGCGCCGAAAACGTTCCCAAGCCGGGCACTGCGATGTTGTCCAATGTCAGTACCGGCGTCTTGCCTGCCCACTTGACTTGAATCGGCACAGGAACCACCACATCATGCTCGCCGTATTTGATTCGGGAATGAATGAGCCATGTATCGCCTTCGGGACGCAGCCTGTGGACCTTGCGAATCTCGTAGGTCTCTTCCTGCAGCTCGGACAACGGTTTACCCTCCATTGTAAACTGGCCCTTCAACTTGGCACCGGTCAGCAGCTTTTGAAACTTGGCTTCTCGCTCGGCTACGGCCTGTGCATCGTCAGCGGCAGACACCTCAGTTGGCTTTGTTTGGCCTTGAGACAGCTCATCATTGATCACAGCCTTCGGGTTAAGTGCTGGCTGGCGCTCGGAGTTATCGTTTTGACCTTGTGCCCTGGCCGTGGTGCAGATCGTAATCAGCGCGATCCATTGAGACAGTTGCCGCAGACTAGGAAGACACAATAGGCGTTGCGGTGACATGAACTTTCTCCCAAATATTGGCGAATTTGGTACAAAATGACTGAGCAGCTCGCTCTGGATCATATCAAAATGGCGTTGCTCTTGAAAGCTAGATGACCATGAAAGTCCCCCATCATTCTGCCGGTGCAGTACCAATTCGCTGGCTCATCGCCCTATGCTGGTCGATGATCGGTGCCCTGTTCGGCATGAACCAATGCGCTACGAGCCAGCAGCCTTTCGAAAAGGGGCTGGCAATTGGCAACCTGGATTTACCGCCCAGTGGCCAGCACTTGCTGGCCTTTTTCGATGCATACCGGACGAGCGCGGCCGACACAGGCGATGCAGCTTTGCCAGAACAGGTGCTGAACTGGACCAGTGTGGCTGGGAGCAAGTTGGCTGCACAACCGATCAGCCAAACCGGGCGCCCACAACGAGTGCGGGTTGGTGACGGCTGGGTCGTACGTTTCGACGGACAGGATGACTGCCTGCGCTTGCTCGACACCGGCTGGCAGGTTTCCGATGCAACCATCTTGATCGTTGCCGCTGCACACGAGAATCCGGGCAACTTTCGCGGATTGATGGCCGGCAACGCTCCGCAGCAGCGCGACTACCAATCTGGTGTGACGATCGACCTGGGACCAGCGCCGACGCGAGCGTTTGAGCAACTGAACGTCGAGGGACGCGGCTTTGGAGGTGCCAAGAATCTGCGTACGAATTCGTCAAGCTTCGGAAGATTGCAGGTCATTGAGATTCACATCGACGCAACCGAAAAACAGGTGCGCTTGCTGGTAGATGGCAAGGCCGAAGGTTCACGACCAATGGAAGCAACCCTTATTTCGCTGGATGAACTGACCTTAGGCGCGCGCTACTATACAAACGAACCCGGCCAGCAGCAGGTGCGTGGCTATTTCAGCGGCGATCTGGCAGCAGTGGCGATCTATGACAACTTGCTTAGCGTGGCCGCAGCCGAACAGGCCCGCACTTGGCTGGCCGAGCGATATCTGAAAATGAACGCGCACATCGACGCTACACTCCCGAAGAGGCTGGTCGAGGGCGTGCCGCTGGTCAAAGTCGACTCGCCGCCACCGGTCAAAATGCTGATCCCCGGTTTTGCCGTGCGAGAAATACCGATCGAGCTTACCAATGTCAACAACGTGCGTTATCGGCGCGATGGAAAGTTGTTCACGCTGGGTTACAACGGCGATATCCATGTGCTGAGCGACAGTGACGGTGATGGATTGGAAGATCAGGCCGCACTCTATTGGAAGAACGATGGCGGCATTCGCGGACCTATTGGCATGGTGCTGACGCCAGCGGATTATGCGCATGGGCAAGGAGTGTTGCTGGCGAGCAAAGGTAAAGTATCAATGATCGTCGATCGCGATGGTGATGATCGCGGGGACCAGGAGCTAATCGTGGCCCAGGGATGGCAGGAGATTCCGCAGAACGTGGATGCGGTGGGGCTGGCCATGGCCGACGATGGCAGCTTGTATTTCGGCTTGGGCACCGCCAATTTCGCTAACCCTTATTTGATTAGCGAGTCGGGCAAGGCTCACTATGATCTGAATAGCCCGCGCGGCACGGTACAGCGAATCTCCCCTGATTGGCGACAGCGACACACAGTCTGTACTGGCATTCGCTTTCCGGTTGCCTTTGCGCTGAATCAAGCTGGCGATTTGTTCTGTACGGAACAAGAGGGAGCGACCTGGCTGCCCAACGGCAACGCGCTGGACGAACTGCTGCATATTCGGCTAGACGGCACTTCAGCCAAGTTCAACCGAACCGGCCTGCGGCACTATGGCTTTCCACCCAGGCATCCGCGCCATAATCCGGATGTCCTCGACGAACCGGCCGTGTTTGAATTTGGGCCTCAACACCAATCGACGTGCGGCATGGTGTTCAATCCGACCGACCCCAAGGGCGCGTGCTTTGGACCCGAGCATTGGCGGGGTGATGCTTTGATCTGCGGCCAGTCACGGGGCAAAATCTGGAGAACACGACTGGCTGCGTCAGCCGCAGGTTACATCGCCGACAGCCAATTGATTGCCTGCCTGCAAATGTTGACCGTTGATGCATGTGTGGCACCCAATGGAGACTTGGTTGTTGCCTGCCACAGTGGTCCGCCAGATTGGGGTACTGGACCGGCAGGAGCGGGCAAATTGTTTCGGATTGCCATGATTCAACCCAGCAAACCTTACCCAACCGCCGCTTGGATTACGACAGCCAGTGAAATCCAGATTGCCTTTGATCAGCCGCTACAACCTGAATCGGTGCGTGGCTTGGCCGGTCGTGCACAGATTCATTACGGCCAAGATGTTCGGGCTGGCGATCGCTACGAAACTCTGCTGCCACCATACGCATCGGTCACATTGCAGCAGCTACAGCCGCGTTATGACTTGCCCATTCACGCGGTGACATTGTCTGCCGACCAGCGTATGCTGACGCTGTATACCGATCCGATTTTGCGTCGTGCACATTATGCAATTACGCTGCAGTTGGGCGATGACGAGTATGAACTGGACGTAACGCCAACTGGCTTACAGGCCACTTGGTTGCCCGCCACTGAGGTAGCAGCTGATGCTCTATCACCCAATTGGCAAGGGCATTTGCCGTATCCGGTGCTGTCAGTCGCCCGCGAACTCACGCGGCAGTCATCCGCCCACGAGCAACTCTGGCAACTCTGCCAGCAACCAGGTACGTTAACGCTGGAGACGATCGTTGACCTTCGATCCATGCTGCGTCCAGCAGTTCAGCGCGGCATGGCGATCGACTATCAATGGCCACCTGAGATCGTGTCACTTGTGATTGATGGAGCGTCAGTGACGGACGTTCACGCCGAGTCGTTAATCGGTGGTGATGGTGATAAGGATTCAAAAGGACAGGACTCGGCCTTGCAAGTTCGGCAACAAAGTCTCAAGAGTGGTGGCCAAAGATTTGTTGTCGTTGCCGACGAAGCTAGTGGGGGACAAGTAAAATTGACCATGCGCCTGACAACTGGCGCTGGCCAGTTGCCCGAGGTGAATGTGTCCTTCTTTACCAACGAAGACGAGACCCCTCGCAGCTTGCCGCTAGCGCGCTTTGGGAGTCACTGGCTGCAGCCGCAGCATGATGACAGCGCCCATCAAATATACTCGCGACCGACGATTCCGGAATTGGCGGGTGGGAGCTGGGGGCGGGGCCGAAAACTGTTTTTTGACCAACGCACTCAGTGCTCCCGCTGTCATCTTCAGACAGGCGACGATCTGGTTCCACATGCCACCAGCGGTCGGCCAGGAGCGTCAATCGGTCCAGACCTGCGCCACCTGATTCATCGCGATTACAACTCAGTACTACGCGACATCATCACACCTGGCTTTGCAATTAACCCGGATTACTTGAGCCACACCATTACCACCGTCAGTGGCCAAGTAGTGACAGGTGTCGTCAGCTCCCAAGGCGACGAACTGTTGGTTGGCCAATCGGACGGACAGGTGGCGCGATTGGCTCGCCAGCAAGTGGAGCTGATGCAACCCTTGAAAACTTCGACCATGCCTGATGGATTGTTGGATAAGTTGAGCGAGCAGGAACGCCGTGATCTGCTGACATTCCTGCTGCTGCCACCGCCATCGATGCCATTGGATTCTCCGTTGCCAGCACCACCGCTGCGCACACGCGCTCAGGTTAGTGCCGCCCTAGCAGGCGGTTCGCTGGTGCCCGTCGCACTCAGCCCACTACGGTTGGTTTTGGTTGATGGCGTAAAAGACCATGGCCCCGGCGAACATGATTATCCGGCTTGGCAGCGTGCCTGGGCCGATCTGTTGCGTGCCGGTCAGCAGGTGACGGTTGAAACTGCGCATGAATTTCCTGAGCCAGAACAATTGTCCGCAGCCGATGTGGTCCTTTTCTTCCAAAAAGGCAGTTTTTCGTTGCGCCGCCAGATGCAGTTGGACGCCTTCCTAGCTCGCGGTGGTGGCGCCGTGTTTATTCACTGGGCGGTCAACGGTGGCGATCGACTGCATGAGTTCTCCGAGCGCATCGGCTTGGCCTCTGGCAAGATTCAAATTCGCTATCGGCACGGGCCACTGAATCTAGAGGTAGTTGACCGACAGCATCCAATCATGCGTAATTTTAACCAGTTAGACTTGTACGACGAAAGCTACTGGCAGATGACTGGCGATGCCGACAAGATTACAGTGCTGGCGACCAGCCAGGAAGACGGCCAAGCGACACCGCAAATCTGGGTTCGCGATCACCGTCCGGGGCGAGTGTTCGTGAGTATTCCAGGGCACTATAGTTGGACCTTTGACGATCCGCTATTTCGCATCCTCTTGTTGCGCGGTATCTGCTGGACAGCCAATCAACCGCTGGATCGGCTGAACGAGCTGGTCCTTCCCGGTGCCCGCTGGACAGATTGACGGCGATCCTGCTGGGCCCTCTGCACCCCGGACAATTCACTGCAATCGTTTCCGCGTACCGGCCAAGCATGAAACGACCCCGTCGACGTTCATCACGACCACGATAGATCATGGTCTGTGATGGGCAGGTCGCGGATTCGTTTGCCAGTAGCGGCAAAAATGGCATTGCAGAGCGCTGGGGCAAACGAAGCAATTCCGGTTTCGCCAACTCCAGCTGGCGCTGCATCGGAGGCGACAATATCCACGAATATTTGGCGCGGCGCATCACTCATCTTGCACATCGGATAGCTGTCATAGTTCGATTGGTCCGCTCGACCATTGGTAAATGTCAGCTTACCGTACAGGGCTTGGGTCGTTGCCATAACCGAGGCACCCTCGATTTGCGCGCGGACTCGATCGGGGCTGACGACTGTGCCGGCATCCAGCGATACCCACACCTTGGGGATGCGAACCTGGCCATCTTTGGTCACTTCCACTTCGATCACATGACCGGTGTATCCCAAGAAGGAACGCGCGCAAGCAATCCCCAGTCCGCGACCTTTAGGCAGCCCAGCAGCCCGTTTCCAATCGGCTTGCTCGGCTGCTCGACGAAGTACGTTCTTCAAACGGCCGATATCACAGGGATACTCTTCGTGGCTCGCACCACGATTGCCTAACTTCTCGGCCTTCATGTCGATTCGACGATCGGCACCCAGCAGCTCCAGCAAGTACTCATAGGGATCACGCCCAGCAGCCGAAGCCAACTCATCGGCAAACGAGCTGACCGCGAAGTTCTGTTGAATATGACAGACCGCCCGAAACCAGCCGATGCGCACGTGGGCTTTGGCTTGCCCCACCTCGAACCGCATATTGGGGATATCAAAAGGCAGGTCCGAGTGACCCATCTCTGCCTCACCTGCCGATGGCAGTTCGGCGCGCGGCATAAAGGTCGATCCAATCGGGGGATAGGCGGCGCGCTGCAACCAAGCCGACGGTTTGCCGGTTTCGTCTACAGCCGCTTCACAATGGATTGCAGAGATGGTGTGGTAATAATCATGCTGCAAATCATCTTCGCGAGTCCAGGTCACATGAACTGGGCGTTTTGCCTGACGGCTTAGGATGGCAGCTTCAACGCAGTAGTCAGGCTTACTCTTGCGACCAAACCCCGACCCAAGCAGGGTGACATTGACCAAAACATCACCAGCCGGTATCCCCATGGCCGGGCCGACCGCTTGCTGCACGGCTTGCGGGTTCTGAGTCGCCGCCAGGACCTGACACGACGTCACTTTCCCCTGAGCGTCCGTCTTAACGTCGGCTACAGCGCAAGTCGGCTCCATCGATGCATGTGCCAGGTGCGGCACAGAGTAGTCGGCTGTCACTACTTTTTTCGATTGACTGAGGACCGCACCGGCATCGCCTGATTCTCGCAGAACCTTCCCTGGTTTCTTCACGGTTTCTGCCAGTTGCTTGGCGAAATCCTGCGAGTTGTATTCCGCATTGGCCCCATCATCCCACTCGATTTCCAGCGCGTCGCGCCCTTGCCAGGCGGCCCAGGTGCTGGTAGCCAGCACGGCGACACCGCCCAGCGGCTGAAAACCTGGCGCACCCTTGAAGGCCGGTATTTCAATCACGTCGACAACCCCCGGCATGCGCTTCGTCTTGGTGGCATTGAATGACGCAACTTTGCCTCCCACAACAGGAGGGCGGGCGATGACAGCGTAGAGCTGATTATCCATCCGCGCATCGATGCCGAAAATCGCCTTGCCAGTCAGAATATCATCCTGGTCGGTAATCGGCACATCTTTGCCGATGTATCGCCACTGACCGCTCGGCTTAAGTTGCAGCTCCTTTTCCGAGGGAACAGGCAATTGTTTGGCCTCTGCGACCAGTTCCCCGAAGCCCAGCGAACGATCGCTACCTTTATGCTTGATCACATGATTTTCTGCGTAACACTCGCTAGCATCGACATTCCACTTCTTTGCCGCCGCGCGTTCGAGCATCGTCCGCGCAGTAGCTCCGGCTACGCGCATGCGTTTGAAGAACAGACGAATGCTGTTGGAGCCATCGGTGTTTTGATCCCCCAAACGCTTGTCGCCAATGGCCTGCTGGATCACCACCCGATTCCAATCGGCCTCTAATTCGTCCGCCACAATTCGCGGTAGGCTAGTACGAATTCCGGTTCCCATTTCGGAGCGATGGACCAGGATGGTCACAACGCCGTCTGGGGCAATGGCGACGAAAAAGTCTGGCGCAAAATCATCGGCACTCCGCTGACTGGCGTCCTGCAGGCCCGCTTCCTGCCCTAGCCCAACCTTACCCATCAGAATCAGTGACGAGGCTGAGAGAGTGGCGAGAAAATTCCGGCGTGAAACTTGAGTCTTGATGACGGTCATTGGTTCAACTCCTTGGCAGCAGCCTTGATAGCTTCACGGATGCGGGGATATGTTCCGCAGCGGCAAATATTCCACATCTCTGTGTCGATATCGTCGTCGGAAGGATTGTTGTTTGATTTCAGCATAGCAGCCGCCATCATCATCTGGCCGACCTGGCAATAGCCACACTGCGAGACATTGTGCTGCCGCCAAGCTTTTTGCACCGGGTGCGAGCCGTCGCTGGAGAGTCCCTCGATGGTGGTCACCTCACTGTCCCCCACTTCGCTTAGCGCCGTCACGCAAGCTTGAACCGCTTGGCCATCCAAGTGGACCGTGCACGCACCACATTCAGAAACTCCACAACCGTATTTAGTGCCGGTCAGCCCAAGGTTGTCACGCAAGACCCATAGCAGCGGCGTGTCCTCAGGCACATCGGATAACTCATGGATTTTTCCGTTGACTTTGATTGTGGTCATAACTGGCTTCCTGACTTAGGCGTCGCCGCGTGAAACGAAGTACTCTTCTTGGGGTGCATTATACGAAGTTTTCGTGCGATGGCAGCCAGCCTGTCCGGCGAATCACACTACGGGTTGAGCTTAGCACATCTCAGAGCCAATTGATACTCGGCAGGCGTATCGATATCTGCCACTGCCAACTCTGATGGGAACAATACGAACTGCTGAGGATAGCGTTTGACTAATGCGTCGACGCCATGCTGCGGGCCGAGTGCAATAATCTCAGAAGCGCATGCCCATGGCAACAGCGCTGGATGCCCCACGATCGAAGCGTCGAGCGTTGGGCCAAAACGAGGCAGCAAAACCGTCCGCTGATCAGTCCGCGCGTCAATGAGGCCATCGATGACTTGGGTAGTCAACCCGGGCAGATCGGCTGGAGCAATGAAGAAACATGCGCCTACGGCGGAAACAGGACGAGAAATCAGTGACCTCAAGCCGACGCAGATGGACGCTCTCATATCCTCCGTGGGCTCAATCGGATGTACGATAGTCACCGGCCAGCGCTGGCAAACGTCGCGCAGTTCCAGGTCATCGCCGCGGATCACAACGATAGTTTCCGTTACCCGGCTGGTGGTCCAGGCCGCCAGCACTCGGTCGATCACGCAGCGGGCTGTTGACGCTTCCTCAGTGGCAGAGCGGTGTGTTAGACGTGCAGCGGTCGGACTGGCTACGGGCCAGGGCATCAACAGTTTGTGCTGCCCCATCCGACGACTGCGACCCGCCGCTGGTATAATCGCGTAACATGGATTCAAGGGAGGCGTTCCAGTATGATACAGAGTTATGACGCATAATATCGTAGACCATCATCGGCTGGTGCAAAAGCTGCTTGACCAAGGCGAATCGTTCGCCGCGGTAACCCTGGTCGAAATTCGCGGTAGCGCGCCGCAGATTGTAGGAGCCAAATGTGTTGTCACGCGCTCAGGCATTGAAGGCGGAACGGTGGGCGGCGGCAAAATCGAAGCCGCAGCCATCGACTACGCTCAACAATTGCTCGCCAGCGGACAACAACATGCTGAACTGGTCACATGGAACCTGCAAACTGAGATTGGCATGACCTGTGGCGGCGAGGTCAAGCTGTTCTTTGATGTATACGCCAATGCGGCCTGGCCAATCGTGATATTCGGAGCTGGGCACATTGCTCAGGCGTTGGTTCGACTATTGTTGAATCTGGATTGTCGAGTCACCTGCATTGATACTCGATCCGATTGGCTCAGCAGATTACCGGATGACAACAAGCTGATGAAGATCTGCGTTGATACTCCGCGTGACCTAGTGGCACAGCAACCCGCCAACGCATATTTTGTCTTGATGAGCAAGGGGCATGCTACCGACCTGCCCGTGCTGCATGAAATCCTGGCTACACGCAACGCACCCTACGTGGGCGTGATTGGCAGCCCACAAAAAGCCAGCGTCTTGCGCCGCGATCTAAACAGCCTGGGACTGGCGCCTGATAAGATCAAATCGTTTCACTGTCCAGTTGGATTGCCAATTGGCAACAACACGCCGGCTGAAATCGCCATCAGCATCGCTGCCCAGTTGTTGCAACACCGCGATGGAAATGCCGACGCTTAAATGGCTGGTTGCGCGTGGCTGGACTGACAATCGTACAATCCGCCACGCGACCTAGGACCACCGTACAAAGCCTACTCTCGGCGCCTACTCCCGGCGTCGCTCGGGTGGCCCACCGCCTCCGGTAAACAATCGCATAATGGTGTTCATCTCTTCCAGGCTGATGCTACCATCTTTGTTCAAGTCGATTAGCGCAAACTGTTGTGCCATTCGCGCCGGTAGCTCTTCCTTCGCCAATTTGCCATCGCCGTTGGTGTCCATCATCTTAAAGATCTCTTCGGGATTGATCTGTTGACCGAAGACGCGACCGCCTGCCGCTGTCGGGGGCTCTTGACCTTTAGGGTAGGTGACGACATAGAAGCCAATCATCATCTCCTCGAACGTCTGCTCGCCCCAGCTGACTGTCGCTGAAGGGTCTGGATTGGAGAGATTGCCTTCCGAGTTATCCCAAGTGGCGGTGCAGACCAGCTTGGTGCCCTTGGGCATCAGCTTGGGCTCTTTGAGAACGTAGGTTGTCTGCCAGTTAAAATCATAGGTCGGCACATCTAACAAGGTTTCTTGCCGACCATCCGGGTAGGTGACATCATAGCGAAATGCCTTGCCGCGAGAGTGCAGGTGCGGCGTCAGATTCAAGACCATCGTGTCTGCATCGAAAGTCCCCTCGGCTTTGGCCTGATAGTCAGCCGCACCAGGTGGAATGCTGAAGAACGGATTGACTGCCGATTCGCTGCGAGCCACATATTTAACCTTTTCTGGATCGGCAAAAATCACGCCCAGGCAACTGCGGTCTTGTTGCGGAGTACCATTGGGTGTGTAGTGCAATTGGAAGATCAGTTTCGATCCTGCCTTGATGTGCAGGGCGGTCGTGCCGTCGGATGCCAGCAGGGGCGTTGCGCCAGGGGCATAACCGGCGATTAAGCTCCCGCCGCCAATACCCGCTCCGCCACCGCGCGGCCCACGTTCTCCACCACCACGGCCGCCAAATCCACCACGCCCACCGAATCCGCCGCGGCGATTCGGGCGCTCAGCGCCGTCATCGGACGGACCATCGCCTTCGCGCTGAGCCTGTGGTCCGCGCTGGCCGTCGGGTCGCCCGCGCGATCCGCCACCAAAGCCAGCGCCAAATCCGCCAGCGTCAGGCGGCTGAACGAACACCAAAATATGATGCACCGTCTCCAAGCTGCCTGGCTTCGCCTCTGTAGCCATAATCCATTTGTCTTCTGTCCAACCGGGGTCCACCACAAAATGGTAGTAGTCAATCACGCCCTCAGCAGGAACATCGACCGGATTGTCACTCATGTAGATCACCTGGTCGGGCTGACCGATGCTCCAACCTTCAGCGTACTCTTGAGGAGTCGGCAAGTCGTCAGGGTTACCTTGCGGGCAGCCATTGTCGACCCAGGTGGCGATCAGTTGTTTCTCTTGTTCGCTCAGGCGACTATCGTTCTTAAACGTGCCGTGAGCTGGATTAGCGTGCCAGGGCGGCATGCGCCCCATATCCACGACTTCGCGAATCATTTCGCCCCAACCGACTACATCCTCATAGCTCTTCATTTCGAACGGCCCGATACGACCAGCTCGATGGCACTCGACACAGTTCTTTTGGAAGATGCGGGCGATCTGATTGCTGTAGGTCACCTCGGAGGCTTCATTCGGCTCGCGAACTCGACCGATGTGGCAGCCGATGGCGCTGGTTTCGGCCACACTGACGGGAACGCCTGCCAACAATTCCTTAACCGCTTCGTACAAGTCGCGACGAGTTGGCTCGGGACGCTGGTAGCCCACGCTGTCGTTGAAGCCGTATTGATCGTCGATGCGCCCGTGATAGCGCACCACGCGCTGCTTGTCTAGTACAAATACTTCGGGCGTCCGCGCTGCACCGAATTGATCGGCCACGACGTTGCCAGCATCTTTCAGAACAGGAAAGTCGATTTTATGTCGCTGCGCGTAGGCGGCAATTTCATTGATGGCATCTTGACGGTTGGACATGATGCCTAAAAACGCAACCTTTTGGTCCTTTAGCTCGCTAGCCAAATCCGAGAGTCGCGGTCCGTAGAGTTTTGCCAGCGGGCATTCCGTTCCCAAAAAGGCCACCACCACCACATCGCTGTCACGCAGATCTTGCAGCGAATACTCTTTGCCAAACTGGCTCTTGAGTGAAAAATTTTGAATCTTGGCGCCAAGCCGGTTTGAGTCAGCAGCGCGTAATGGCTCGGCCAGCAAAAACGCAGAAGTGATAGTCAAAGCAGTCGCCAGAATCCGAGCGAGTGTACAGCGTCGCATAGTGTGTCTCCTTAATGGCACAAAGAGCTACGATCCATGTCCAATTCGTATTCAATTGCAGGATGTTGGGCTGAGGCGTCAATTATTTTCAGTCTTTATGCCCGCTGGGCGGCCACGGGGCTCACCGCCAACACTAGCAGTTTCTTCCATTGACGGCCAGATTGCAATTGCAAGACCGCACAATCTGCCGCGATATTCCAAGGTTTTTTACGGGTTCTGCACCTGAGAAACATAGTATCCAGGAAAGCCACCGGTACGCCAACAATGTTTCGCAAGCTTGGCAAATCGGACAGCTTTACGAAGTCGTAGTGTGCTGCGATTCATACGCCGGCTTGGCACTGACGATGTACTGTGCTGATTCGCCGAATTGTCAGAAACGTTGCGTTATTCAGAATATCCCTGCGCCCAGTTGGTTGTACGGGGCTCGGCATTGGATTAGATTCGGATCTGCCAGTAGAAGCTGTATTTGGTCGGGATGCGGGGTAGCGCTCGTTCGTCGCGACTGTCCATCAGTTCTAGTTGCCAGGGAGACTGCCGTGAAAACGAAAAGTAAATTGTTGCTGATTGGCTGGGCGATGCTGTTGAGTCTGTGTGTCAGGCAGGCCGATGCGGCGCTGGTGAACTGGACTGTCGATAGCGCCAACAGCTATGTGCGCATCAACCTGCCGCTGAACTCCACCTTCACCCTTTCCGGAACAAATCTCTCGGTACGGTTGCGAAATGCGGATAACAGCGCCTGGAGCGACGCAGGCGGACGGATGTCGCGATTCAGTGGTACGTTGGCAACCGAGTATTCTGAAGATACATTTGGGCCAGGCAGCCCCAACCACATTCAGTACCTGGACGGGTCCCATGCCCTGCAGTCGATCAACTTCGGCAGCTTCCGGCCCGATCCAGATCAATTCAGTCCTACGGCGACCAACGCCAGCAATCCGGACGGGCAGTATACGGCTACTGGTGGTTCACCTCACTCCTTCGCGCTCAGAGTGAACTGGACTTCCTTTTTTCCGTCGGGAACGATTGGCTTTTTGGGGTTGCGAGACGTGCAATACAATGCCAGCGGAGGACTTGTCTCACTAGCGGGAAGTGGCGGTAATTTGACAGCCGGGGCCAACGCCTCAACGTTTAGCTGGTCAGGTGGTCTGGCGGATGTTGATGGGTTCGACCTCGGACCAGGGTTAGGGCAACGCAATCGCGATAGGGTCGGTGGAGACATGTCGATTTTGTTTAGTACGAACATGGAAACCAATGGAGGAGGTCTGACGATCACCAACCTCGGTGGCCTCAACCGTCAGCTTGACCAGATCATTGACATTCCAGTCGTGTTTACGTTCATCGGTGGTGATACACCGGTGGCTTCCGACGATTCGATAGTTACCGGCAGGTTGCAAGGTCACTTGCGTGCCTTTGCCACTGTGCCAGAACCATCCAGTATACTGCTGGTGGGCCTTGCAAGCGCTGCAAACATAATGCGTTGGCGACGTAGGGCTCGAGCGCGATAGCCAGCCGTACAGGGTGACCATAAAACAGTGCCGACCGCATTATACTTGGCTTTAAGCGGCCAGTGGCGCATGGCTATAAGTGCTGACTTTCTGCCTAGTTTCTTAATCCCAGTTGGTTGTACGGGGCTCGGCATTGGATTAGATTGGGATCTGCCAGTAGAAGCTGTATTTGGTCGGGATGCGGGGTAGTGCTCGTTCGTCGCGACTGTCCGTCAGTTCTAGTTGCCAGGGAGACTGCCGTGAAAACGAGAAGTAAACTGTTGCTGATTGGCTGGGCGATGCTGTTGAGTCTGTGTGTCAGGCAGGCCGATGCGGCGCTGGTGAACTGGACTGTCGATAGCGCCAACAGCTATGTGCGCATCAACCTGCCGCTGAACTCCACTGTCAGTATCTCTGGTACGGCTGTGACCATTCGGTTGCGAAATGCGGATAACAGCGCCTGGAGCGACGCAGGCGGACGGATGTCGCGATTCAGTGGTACGCTGGCAACCGAGTATTCTGAAGATACGTTTGGGCCAGGCAGCCCCAACCACATTCAATACCTGGACGGGTCCCATGCCCTGCAGTCGATCAACTTCGGCAGCTTCCGGCCTGATCCTGATCAATTCAGTCCTACGGCGACCAACGCCAGCAATCCGCAGGGGCAGTATACGGATACTGGTGGTTCGCCCCACTCTTTTGCTATCAGATTTAACCTCCAATCATTGCTGCTGGTTAACCTTCCTCCCGTCTACTACGGCTTGCGCGATATTCAATATAGCGCCGGCAGTGGCTTAATTGCTCTGGTCGGCAGCGGAGGCAATTATACGGCTGGTGCGAATGCATCAACATTTGGTTGGAGCGATGGACTGGTTGATATTGATGCCCCCAACATGGGGGTGTTATTAGGGCAGCTTATTCCCGATTCAAGTGGAGGAAGTCTAGCGAGTTGGTTTAGTACGAACCTGGAGACTAATAGTGGCGGTTTGACGATCACCAATCTGGGTGGTCTGAGTCGCCAGCTAGACCAGAACATCGACATTCCAGTCTACTTTGCGGCCTACGACTTTGGCACGTCACAAACCAGTGATGACTGGATTCTGGCCGGTAGGTTGCAAGGGCGCCTGCGTGCCTTTGCAACGGTGCCGGAACCGACAAGTGGCGTGCTGGTTGGAATTGCAGCTGCGTCAAGCTTGCTGCGTCGGCGTCGGAAGAAGCGGCAATATGAGTAACTTCACGGGAACACGAAATGGCGACGTGGAGTAATTCGACTGCCATTAGGCGATTGTCAATTTTGCTAATTCCGCGCTGTCCCTCCGCGCCCGCAGTTGACGTTTTCACGAGTGAGCACTGTTCCTAACTCCCGCCCGGACCAAGTAACTATGCTTGCAACGCAACTACACCTTTGTCTGCCCAGTTGGCTGTGTTCCCTGACTAGCGAACTAGGGGAATTCAAGTCGTTGGGCGACCGGATGCGACTGGCCATCGACATTGCTGACCGAAACATATCTCACGCAACCGGTGGACCTTTTGGCGCTGCGGTGTTCGACCTGGAGACGAATGAATTGGTTGGCGTGGGGGTCAACATGGTCGTTACTTCAGGGTTATCAATTGCCCATGCAGAAATCGTCGCCTTATCTCTCTCTCAGCAACGTTTGAAGACATTTGATTTGTCAAAGGCCATGTTGCAACTGGTGACCAGTGCTGAACCCTGCTGGATGTGCCTGGGCGCGATTCACTGGGCCGGAGTTCGCTCGGTTGTATCTGCGGCCCGAGATTCTGACGTTCGTGAAATTGGTTTCGACGAAGGTCACAAACCCCATGATTGGGCTGCTGAGTACGTCAGCAAGGGGATAGACGTGATTTGTGACGTCGAGCGTGATGCTGCGGTCAAGGTTTTGCGAAAATACCGGCATTCGGGCGGACATATTTACAATGCTGGGACGTGCCGGCCGTCTGCATGAGTTCGATACCCGACGTTGCCAGCAGCTGGGTGACCAGCGAGTAGGCTACGGCTGGTGGATCACCGTCGTGGCGTGGTGATTCTGCCGGGCGTGTGGCACGTCTGAACATTGCAGGCAGCGCAGAATCTCTTCGCCGGTGGCCGGCAAGGTTAGTGCTTGGGCCGAAATGACGGAATGTCGCCGCAAAGCATCCTTGGCTGCGGCCCACACGCACACTGCGAGCAGCAGAGGCGGTTCCCCGACGGCTTTGCTCCGCCCCACCGTTAGAACGTTGTCCGAGTTTTCGAAGAAGCTGCATCGCAATACTGGGGGGATATCGGTAATCGCTGGAATTTTGTAGGTAGTTGGTGAATGCGATAAGAGCCGCCCTTGGTCGTCATAAATCAGCGCCTCGGCGGTTACCCACCCCATGCCTTGCACAAAGCCGCCGAAAATCTGGCCCTGGTCAATGCCTGGATTTATTGACTGACCAATATCCATCAGAATATCCACTTGTTGTACTTGCAACTGCCCAGTGAAGCGATCGATCGAGACTTCGGCCACCGCTGCGCCTTGCGTAAAATACAAAAACGGATTGCCTTTGCCAGTGTCGCGATTAAAGTCCACGCCCGGCGTCTTATAGAAGCCGCGTGCTCCCAAGTCGATGCGTTCCAATCGCGCTCGCTTTGACAGCTCTGCAAAGCTAATTCTGGAATCATTGGGGCAGCGATCATCATACACCCAGCCATCGTGGAACACGACATTGCTAGGCGATTCACACAAGCCTAGCTCTGGTTTGGTAAACGTGCGAGCCACAAAACTGGCTAGCCGCTCACGAATGGTGCGACACGCATCTACGGCGGCAGCTCCATTCAAGTCTGTTCCCGCCGAAGCTGCTGTCGGTGAGGTATTGTTGTTCTTCTCGGTCGAGGTAGGCATCACGATTACGTTGTGCCAGTCGATGCCAAATTCATCCGCTACGATCTGCCGAATCTTGGTGTTAAGTCCCTGCCCCATTTCCGTACCACCCGTGCTGACCTGAACAGTACCATCGGTGTAAACATTCACCAGCGCGTTAGCTTGGTTCAGAAACTTTGTAGTAAACGAGATGCCAAACTTCACAGGAGTCACAGCAATGCCACGCAGAACGCAGGGATCTTCGGCAGACGATTCGATTGCTTTTCGACGGGTTGCATACTGTGAATTCACGACCACGGCCGACAATATCTCGGGTAGATGGTTGCGAGCATAGATTTGTCCATAAGGCGTTTGATTGCGCTGACCGACGCCATACAAATTGCGCATCCGCACCTCGAAGCTATCCACGTTCAATTGGCCAGCTATCTCCTCGATAATATTCTCGATGATCGCGACGGCCTGCGGTCCTCCGAATCCACGAAACGCTGTGTTGGGAGGAAGATTCGTAAAACAGACACGACCGGTAATTTCGACATCGCTCAAGTAGTAGGCGTTGTCGATATGCATCATCGTCCGCTCCAGTACGGATGTCGAAAGATCGGCAGCAGCTCCACCGTTGGAGTAAATCTGCACTTGCAAAGCGCCGATGCGTCCTGACTCATCAAAGCCAACTTTCCAATCGGTTTGATATGCATGTCGTTTTCCGGTAATTTGCATATCTTGGTCTTTGCCGTAGATCAATCGCGCAGGCCTTCCGGACTTCATCGCGACCAAGGCGGCGTAGGCGGCGGGCAGAGCTGCTTGCGTTTCCTTGCCTCCAAACGCACCACCCATGCGTTTGCAAATCGCGACCACTTGATGATTTCCAACGCCTAAAACCTCGGCGACCACATTCTGAATTTCGGTTGTATTCTGCGTAGACGAAAGCACGGTCACTTGGCCGGCTTCGCCCGGTATCGCGATTGCCGCTTGCGATTCCAGGTAAAACTGCTCCTGGCCACCGCTTATAAAACGGCCTGATAGCGTATGTTGGCAACGCGCCATCGCCTGTGCCGCATCTCCCTGTGCGATTGTGCGCGGGATGCCGATATAGCGCTGGGCGCGGATGGCTTCATCGATCGACAGGATCGGTGTCGTGCTGGCGATCGCCAGCTTGACGGCCGCAGTGGCTTGGCGCAGCGACTGCTCGTCAATGGCCGCCACCAGTGCGATTGGTTGTCCCACATACAACACGTTCTCGCCGGCCAGAACAGGTTCGTCCTGAAACAAAGGTCCAAAGACCTTATGGCCGGGAATATCCGCATGTGTTAACACCGCTACTACACCCGGCATCTGTCGAGCCGCATCTAGGTCGATCGCTTGCAACTTGCCCGATGCGACAGGACTGCCAACGACTCCAACTACCAATTCATTTTCGTAGCGCGGAAGATCATCTAAATAGTCGGCTCGACCGGTAACATGCCCTTGGGCTGAATCATGAGGAATGGTCTGGCCTACGTAGCTCATCTGGTTTCCTCACAATAGAATTTCGCTAGAACATTCTTAGCCAGTTGATACCGATAGTCGGCCGAGCCACGCACGTCGCTGATCGGAGAAATCTCTTCGACAACCAACGCGCCCGCAGCCTGCATGGTCTGCATCGTAAAGGGTTGGTTTTGCAGAAAGGCCTCAGTGCGCGGGAGCCTAACAACCGTTGGACCCACTGCCCCAAACGCGAGTGAGGCTTGCTGTACAACATCAGACTCGATGTGCATACGAATCGCAGCCGTAAACGTTGAGATGTCCAAATCGCGTCGCCGCGAAACCTTGTACAACCGCAAGCGATCCACCGGGCTGAATCTTGGCAACATGACTCTTGCAATCATCTCTGTTGGTCCGAGATGAATCTGCTTGTAAGCCTTGTAGAATCGGTTGATATTGACCCACCGGCTACCTTCACAGCCCACCAGCTCCAGTTGGCACTCCAAGACATGCAGCAGCGGCAACGAGTCTGCGATAGGCGAAGCATTCGCGAGATTGCCGCCAATAGTGCCCATGTTGCGAATCTGGGGCGAGCCAAATATCTTGATGATCTCGGCGAACTGAGGGAAATGCTGCTGGCAAACAGGCAGTATTTCTGTCCATGAAACTGCCGCGCCAATCGTAATTGCATCGGTCGCAACTTCGATCGACTTCAAGGCTTCGATGTGGCGGAGCACGATCGCCACGTCAGGACAGGCATGAAGTTTATTGGCTTGCACACCCACGTCGGTTGCCCCAGCGATCCACCGCGCTGCCGGAAATGCGCTCTTTAGCTGAACGCACTCTGCCAGCTGTCGCGGCACAAACAGCCGCTGGTTCTCATGCTGGATGCAAACGCTATCGTCCTGGTAAGGCCGATACATAGTTTGCAGAGTCTGCATCGCATAGCGGTTTTCAAGGGCTTGGTAATCCGAACTGCTCGCTTGCTGGCAGGCGCTCAAGATTGGCTGATACCCGGTACAGCGACACAGATTACCAGACAGTTCCAGCGGCCAGTCACAGGGCTGATCACGAGCGACTGGATTGGCAACCCTTTGACGTTCCATCACTGCCGTCATGGCCATCACAAAGCCGGGGGTACAAAACCCGCATTGCGACCCCTGACAATCAATCATTGCCTGTTGCACGCTGGTTAGCCGCTGTGGATCGCTCAGCCCCTCGACGGTGACAATATGCGTTCCATCCAATTGGAACAGAAAAGCGATACACGCGTCGATGGGGTAGTAGATTGGCTGGGCTTGTCGCAAATCGGCGACCAGTACGCTGCAAGAACCGCAGTCCCCCTCTTCGCAGACAACTTTTGTGCCCGTTAATCGCAAGCGCTGACGGAGGTATCTGCTCAGCGTCAGCCAAGCCTCCTGGCCGGACACTTGGTGAGCTTGACCATTGATATAGAACAATAGGTAGTCGCGCATGGCAAGCCGTGCATCTAATCGTCGCTAGATTTCGCTCAGCCAGTTCCTGTTGACGGCTGGCGTGAATAAGCTACCGCGAGATACTATACTATCCCGGCCAGTTTTTTCGAGCAGCGTTTCCACAGCCAACAGGGTAAATTGAGTTGTTGCCAGATTTTTCCGCTCTCGCTGCTGAAATCATGCAGCGCTGCGACCAGATCGCTGCACATAGCGAATTGCCCGGAAAGGTTTGTCGCACCTTCTGCTCGCCGGCCACGGCTGGAGCGGTCCAGTTGGTTAAGCAATGGATGTGTGCGGCTGGATTGACGGTTCAATTGGATGCAGCCTGCAACGTAATCGGGCGCTCAGCGGTAGATCAACGGCCTGCATTGCTGATTGGCTCGCACATTGACACGGTGCCTGATGGCGGAAGATTCGACGGTGCGCTAGGGATAATGTTTGCTATTGCGGCAGCGCAGATGTTTCAAGCCAGATCGACTGAACTACCTTTTACGATTCAGGCTATTGCCTTTTCAGAAGAGGAGGGCGTGCGTTTTCGAACTCCCTACATTGGATCGCGAGCTTTAGCTGGTTGCTTTGACCTTCAGTTGCTGGAGCGCACTGACAACCAAGGAATCCCGATGTGGCAAGCCATGCAGTCATTTGGAGGACAGCCAGAAAATATCGCTGCGGCAACTTTACCTGCTAATCGGGTTCTGGCCTTCTTGGAGCCACATATCGAACAGGGCCCAGTACTGGAAACTTCCCAGTTGGCTGTGGGTCTGGTCGATGGCATCGCAGGACAGACACGTGCCACCGCTCGGTTTGTCGGGCGGGCGGCACATGCCGGAACCACTCCTATGCATTTGAGGGCGGACGCTCTGGCGGCGGCAGCTCAGTGGATTCTGGCCGTGGAACAGTATGCTCGCGACACGCCCGGGTTGGTTGCCACCATCGGCTACGCTCAAATTCACCCCAACACGCCTAACGTCATTGCTGGAGAAGTCGTCGTGCGGCTGGACGCCCGCCACCAGTTGGATACGGTACGTCACGCTGCAGCTAAACATTTGCAGGCGATTGGTCAACAAGTTGCCAGCTCACGAGGATTGGCATTTCACTGGGAAGACTGCCAAGAACAAGCGGCTGTGGCGCTAGATTCTCGATTGATTGCTACCCTGGAGTCCGCCTGCCATGTGGCTCAGCAACCCGTCTTACGGTTGACTAGCGGGGCAGGACACGATGCGGTGGTCATGTCCCGCCTTGCTCCCACCGCGATGCTGTTCCTGCGCTGCAAGCATGGTATTAGCCATCATCCAGATGAATCAGTTCAGGTCAGCGATGTTGAAGCGGGCCTGCGGGTAATGTATCACTTTATTGACCTGCTAGCCGCTGCTTTCAGAAACTCTTAATTAACCTACCATCCACATGAGCACTTCACTGAACGTATTTGGATCGACTCGTTCCAGCATTGAGCGCAATCATGCTTTGATCACTCCCGACACACACGTCCGAGCCCCCTTGGTCGGCTGGCGCAACACTGAAGCCATCATTCACATATCGCCCGCGTTAGGCGCGCGCTTCATGCAGTACACGGCTTTAATGGGCGCGGCGTCTGGTAGCGATGTGCTACCTGACACGGTTGAGCGGTTTATTTACGTCACCAGCGGCTGCGTGACATTGCACTCAGCAGCCACCAATCAGAGACATATGTTAGCTGAAGGTCATTATGCCTATCTGCCTGCCGGTTCAGATTGGATCGCGGAAGCCAAGCAACCTGCGAACTTGGCGGTGTTTGAAAAGCAATTTATACCGCTTAAGGGGTCTCGCGAGGCTCCACCAGCCGTTATCGGCGATGCTTCGAAAGTCAGCTCTGAGCCGTTTATGGGAGATTCGGACGCGCAATTGAAAACTTTGCTGCCCCAAGACCCACAGTTCGATATGGCGGTAAATTTGTTTACCTTCCAGCCTGGAGCGACATTACCTCTGGTGGAAATCCATGTCATGGAACATGGATTGTTACTGCTAGAGGGAGCGGGCGTTTATCGACTGGGCGATCGCTACTATCCAATCACGGCTGGTGACGTGATATGGATGGCCAGCTATTGCCCGCAATGGTGGGTCGCCATGGGTAAGGCGCCTTCGACATATCTGTACTACAAGGACGTCTATCGCGATTCATTAGAGGACTGGAGATGAATGCGCAGCGGTGGAACGTCGATGGTCAGCGGTTGAATCGCGAACTGCTGCAATTGGCTACATTTAGCGATGTTTCACCTCCGGCAGTCACGCGAGTTGTATTTTCGCAGGCCGATCAAGCCGCTCGACAGTATTTACTAGAGCTATTTCAAACCTGCGATCTGCAGGTGCGTATCGATGCTGTGGGAAATATTTTCGCGCGCTGGGTCGGCAGCCAGCCAGCGTTGCCCGCCGTCGGCACCGGATCGCATTGCGATGCCATTCCCCATTCCGGTCGCTTTGATGGCACGGTAGGCGTGCTGGGCGGATTGGAGGCTATTCGTGCACTAAAATCTGCCGGCTTTGAACCCAAGCGGTCGATCGAATTAGTGATGTTTACAGCTGAAGAGCCCACGCGATATGGCCTGGGTTGTTTGGGATCGAGATTGATGGCTGGGGTACTGCCGCCCGAGCGTGCCAGTCGGTTGACCGACGATCAGGGCCATACACTCGAAGCCACGCGCACGGCATTTGGTTTAGAAGGTGCGTTGAGTTCAGTAAGACTCGCCACCGATTATTTTGCTCACTGGATCGAGCTGCACATCGAACAAGGTCCGCTTCTTGAACAACAACAGATTCCCATTGGCATCGTTCAAGCGATCGCGGCACCTGCTGCGCTGCGTTGTTCGTTCATCGGCCAGGGTGGGCATGCAGGTACAGTCTTGATGGCCGACCGCAAAGACGCGTTTCTAGGTGCTGCCGCATTGGCGTTGGCCGTCCAGCAGCATGCGCTGGAACTGGGGTCAGTCGATACAGTGGCGACCACTGGCTACGTCAAAGTGCACCCGTGCGCGGTCAATAGTATCCCTGCGCAGGTCGACCTGGAAATAGACGTTCGCGATGTGGATGCCGCTCGGCGCAATCGAGTGCTCGAGGCAATTCACAGCTCGGCAAAGTCAATTGCAGCGGAACGCGGCTTGCAAGTGTTGCTAGAGGTCATCAATGCTGATCCTCCCGCCAGGTCATCCGCCACGATTGCATCAGCTATTCGGCACGCCTGTCAGGAGTTGGGCCTGGATTATCTGGAAATGACTAGTCGCGCGTACCACGATACGCTGTTCATGGCGGTCATCGCACCGGTGGCCATGGTGTTCATCCCCTGTTACCGTGGGTATAGCCATCGGCCCGATGAATTCGTTGCGCTCGACGCGCTGGAATGCGGCGTCAAAGTACTAGCGCACACGCTGGCAACATTATCCTCTGATTTGGAAGCTCCAGCATGAATGTTCAACTGCAAGCTCACAGTTACGGCAAATCACAAGTTCGCTTTACCAAGGTGACGCGACAAGACAACTTCCACCACCTGGTCGAATGCACGGCTCACGTACAACTGGAGGGCCAGTTTGAAGAAACGTATCTGACCGGAGACAATTGCCAAGTGATACCGACAGATACGATCAAAAACACGGTCTATGCGGTAGCTCGCAGAGTCGAATGGGTCGATATTGAGAACTACGCCATGCAATTGACCGCTCACTTCTTAGAGCACTTTCGGCATGTCCGTTGCGCATCGGCTCGAATTGAGCAAATTTGCTGGCAGCGGGCGATCGTCGCTGGCCAACCTCACGCGCATTCCTTTGTACGTGGGCCATTAGAAGTTGCCAAATGCCATGTCAAGCAGAGTCGTGAGCATTGCTTTGTCGAATCAGGCATCTCCGGCTTGCAAGTACTAAAAACAACTGCTTCGGGCTTTGTCGGTTACATCGTCGATTCTTATACGACCCTTCAGCCGACCGAGGATCGGGTTTTTGCAACCACCGTAGACTCGACGTGGCGTTGGACGGACCTTCCAACTCAATGCGATACTGTGCGCCAACGGGTTCGCTCAGCAATCTTGCAGATGTTCTCGAGCGAATACAGCCCGTCTGTGCAATATACGATTTATCGCATTGGTCACAGAGTCTTGCAGGACCTACCCGAGATTCGAGATATCACACTTGCCATGCCCAATCAGCATCGGCTGCTAGTGGATCTGTCGAGGTTGGGGCTGGACAATCCCAATGCCATTTTCTGCCCTACCGATGAACCCTACGGCGACATCTCAGCAACCATTGGCCGAGCCTAAGCCTTGGCAGACATCAAGGATACCCCGATGAAACAACGCTTTGCCATCGCCAGCCGGCAGGTGGTTACGCCGGCCTGCATCGGTCCAGCAGCCATCGTCATTGCGGACGGCAAGATTGAGCAAGTCACCACCATGGCCAGGGCGGTCAGCCTGACAGAAGTTTTGGATTATGGCGACGCGGTCATTGGCCCGGGACTGATCGACTCGCACATACATATCAACGAACCGGGACGCAGCGAATGGGAAGGCTTTGTCACCGCGACCCAGGCGGCGGCCGCAGGCGGCATTACGACGCTGATCGACATGCCGCTCAATAGTAGTCCAGTCACCACCAGTGCCGACGCACTACTGCAGAAGGTCGCTGCAGCGCAACACCAATGCTGGGTAGATGTTGGCTTTTACGGCGGTCTGGTGCCTACCAATCTGCAACACATTCCCGAATTGATTGACGCGGGCGTATTTGGCATCAAGGCCTTCCTGTGTGATTCTGGGTTGGAGGAATTCCCCGCCGTTACGCGCCGTGAACTTGATTTTGCAATGCGGCTCTTGGCTCAAGCCAACGTCCCCCTGTTAGTGCATGCGGAGCTAGCCGATGACCTGCCGCCTCCCATGACACGACCTGACTCGTATGTCGAGTATGTGCATTCACGGCCCAGCCGCTGGGAAATCAACGCCATTGGCATGTTGCTGGAACTGGCGCGATTGCATGGCTGTCAGGTCCACATCGTACACTTGGCAACTGCCGATGCAGCCATCTGGCAGGAGCTGGCGGAAGCACGCCGCAACGGTGTCGCAGTCACTGTGGAGACCTGCCCACACTATCTTTACTTCGCAATGGAAGAGATAGCTGACCGGCAGCCCATCTATAAATGTGCTCCACCCATTCGCTCCGCAGACAATCGGGCAGGCCTGCGCCGAGCTCTGCTGTTAGGCCTGATTGATACTATCGGCTCGGACCACAGCCCATGTCCTGCTGAGCTGAAATGCATTGAAACTGGCAACGTGCAACTGGCTTGGGGAGGCATTGCCGGTGTACAGTTCATGCTGCCCGCAGTCTGGCAAGCCCTACAAGCTGACGGTGTGGAATTGCCTCAGTTGTTTCAGTGGATGTCGACACGACCTGCGCAGCTACTGAAACTTTCGCATCGCAAGGGCAGCATTCAACCTGGACTGGATGCCGACTTGGTCGTCTGGGACAGTACTCCAATCTGGAGTGTCCAACCGAATGAAGTTTTGCATCGCAATGGCATATCGCCCTATGTATTCAAGCTCCTGCGCGGCAAGACACTGAAGACCTTTGTGCGCGGACAGTTGGTCTATGATGGTGGCACGCTATCGAGCGCTCCCCAAGGAGATATCATTCGCCGATGAACGCCGCCGAGTATTTGAATCAATTGGACCACGAGCAAGCCCGGTTCAAACTGGAGCATTGCTGCGCATCTGAAGCCTGGATCGAAATGATGCTCAGCGCACGACCGTTCGCCAGCCAGGCAGAACTTGAGCTTGCGGCGGACAAGGCAGCCGACCGTTTGCAGACATCCGACTGGCTGCAAGCGTTTGCAGGACACCCGCGCATTGGCAATGTCAATACCCTGCGCACCCAAGACGCAAGCACTAAGCACTGGGCAGCCGCAGAACAGTCAGGAGTCAACGCTGCCAGCCAAGTCTGCCTGCAAGAATTAAAGCGATGCAATGAGCTGTACTATGCAAAATTCGGCTTCATCTTTATCGTCTATGCCACCGGAAAGAGCGCCGAGCAAATGCTGGAAATCCTTTGTTCGCGTCTTCCCAACGAGCGCGAAGTGGAATTGAGGATCGCGGCTAACGAACAACGCCAGATCACACGCAGCCGACTACAAAAATTGGTTCAATGATCCCCCCATGAAAAACACAATTACAACGCATATCTTAAACACCTCCACAGGCAAACCCGCTGCCGGCGTGCCTGTGCGTCTGGAAATACAAACGCTGAACACCTGGCAATTAGTTGCTCAGGAGACAACTGACAACGACGGACGCATTACCGATTTCTTGAACAATGGAGCGCTGGTCGCCGGTATCTATCGGCTGATATTTGACACTAGAGAGTACTTTGCAGCCACTGGACAACAGACGTTCTTTCCGCAAGTGACCATTGAGTTTGAGATCAGCAGCACGCAGCAGCACTATCATGTACCGCTTTTGTTGAGTCCGTATGGTTATTCCGTCTATCGCGGCAGTTAGGCTCTTACACAAACGTATTTGTGAATTGAAATAGTTGGCCGTCAAACAGACCTTGATCACTTAGCTTCAATTCGGGAATTACCAACAAGGCCATGAATGACAGCGTCATGAAAGGCGCTCGCAGTTGGCTACCCATCTTGCGGACCTCTGCATCCAATAGGCAATAGCGCTGGCTAACCCACTCAATCGGCTCAGTGGACATCAACCCCGCCACTGGCAACGGCAAATCGAGCATCGCGTCGCCATGCGAGACCGCCAACCCTCCTTGCATCGAAATCACCCGATTGATTGCTTGGCAAATCGAATGGTCGTCTACGCCAACCGCGATGATATTATGAGAATCATGAGCGACCGATGATGCGAGCGCCCCGCGTTTGAGCCCGAAGCCTTGAATAAACGCAACAGCTGGTCTGGCCTCTCGATAGCGATTCAGGACGACCAGTTTTAGCACATCTGAGTCAGGATCTGACATGGCTTGACCAGCCTGTTTGACGACGGGCACGGTAGCTCGTTGCGTAATCAACTGGCCATCCAGTGCCCGAATAACTACCATGTTGTTGGTTGCCGCAGCTACCGCCAGGCTATCGAGTGTGCACCAGCGCGCCTCAAACCGGTTGATAGGCTGCACCTGCGAGGTCTTGATCAGGCTCTGGCCGCGCTCGGCCACCAACTGACCATTAATGAATACTCTGTGCGCAAGAAAGTTAGTCAAATCGACCAGTTCGACAAAGTCGGCCGGGTCACCGATTCGCAGTCGCCCGATCGGTAGCTGGTAGTGCTCGATAGCGTTGAGGCTTGCAGCTCGGATGACCTTGAAGAGATCCATTCCACCCTGGACAGCGCGCGACGCCAAATGATTGATGTGCCCCAGAATCAATTCGTCGGGATGTTTATCGTCGCTGCAAAACATGACATCGTTTGGAAAGTCATTGATCAACTCGTACAGTTCCTGAAAGTTTCTGGCTGCACTGCCTTCGCGAATGGCAATTTTGCAGCCGACAGCCAGCTTATCCAACGCCTCTGGCTTCGAAAAGCATTCATGATCGGTTGATATTCCCGCAGCGAAATAGTCCTTGGCCTGTTTCCCGCGGAGACCGGGTGCGTGTCCATCGACCGGCTTTCCCAGTTCCAATGCGGCGGCGATTTTCGCCAGCATATCTGGATCACCGCGCAAAACTCCCGGAAAATTCATGACTTCACTTAAATACCCGATGCGCGGATCGCGCAACAACGCTCGCACCTCTGCCACCGTAATTTCAGCACCCGCGGTCTCGTAGGTAGTCGCTGGAACACATGAAGGTGCACCAAAGCAAAACTTGAACGGTACAGTGGCGGCATTGAGCAACATGAATTCGACTCCAGCCACTCCCAGCACGTTGCCGATCTCGTGAGGATCAGACACGCTGCCAATCGTACCATGCACGACCGCAGCTCGTGCGAACTCCGCTGGCACGAGCATCGAACTTTCCACGTGAACATGAGCATCCACAAAGCCAGGAATTAAGAACGTCGAACTCGCTTGAGATGTTGCTCGAATGTCTACAATCGTCCCAGCGTCGACGATCACTTCGCGTGGAACTATTGTCTGTCGATCGGCGTCTACAATGTTTGCGACGATGCGTTTAATATCCATAAAAGCACTTGTAGGTGTGCGCTGCAGTCAGGGCTTCGACCAATCGACAATCGATTAAGAGTCGCCACGGAACTTCAATAGCTGTTTAGAGTAGGCATAGGAGAGCGAGGATTTAGCATTGGGGGCAATAATCAGCCGCAACAGATTGTAATCTCATCCAGGATCCAAGCCGAGACAGTTTCGGCAGCCAAATTATCGTCGGGCCGCGAATCAACGAATCTCAATTTCTTGCGACTCAGATTCCGTTGTTTGCCTTATCGGCTACTGCCCTCGGTCTCAGACCGTTGCCCAATAGCCATCGTCTGGGTCATAGTCGACTGCGGGTTAGGCGCAGAATGTCTCATTCTTAGGCCAGCACCACGAGCAGCGAGACGACGGTAGCGATCTCCACATCAGATAGCGCGAGCGACACTTTACTTAGCAACGGTCGCACCGCCCTGATGGGTAGAATCGAGAGTTTTCCGCAGCCAGGTATACAGCTGCTGAGAAATTTTACAGTTCAGCAAGCGAATTAAATGCCTGCAAGCGAATTCTTTTACAATCGCTTGAGCTCTAGCGGACTTCAACTTCATCGCTGGGCTTGATGCGCTGGAAGATGGGTTTGCCTTCATAAATCGGTTCGACAGTAGTCAAGTCGTAGGCAGGCTTAGCTTGGAATTGACGTAGCGGCAAGTCGATGCGGTCATTGATGACAATGCGCTCGACGATTTTATCTTGTAGCGTTTCTTCGATGACCGACTTGACCTTCGACTTTACCTCCACCAGCGCAGGGTCGGTCAACAGCGCAGGGTCAAGCTGTCGCAAGCATTCTTCGATCGATTCGTGAATCAGCCAGCGGTGCAGTTCGATAGTCGCTTTGGCTGATAATCGCAGTTCCCGCTTTGCCAGCACGTGAATGCGCATCTGCGACATCCATTGCCGATCAGACGATGGGATGTAGTACACGCCGATTGGTATTTCGTTACTGGCGGTGATCTTGACCTGCTTGGCTTCTGAACGGATGTAGCCGATGATGACCCCATGGATCAGCACCAGCAATAATACCAGTCCGGCTATCCAATATCTGCGAAGGAATTGCATGTCGGTTACAACTCAGAGAACATACCCGTCTGATAGTCAGCCGCCAAACACTGGCAGATGCGGGTCTTGAAACGCTAGGTCATCGTTCACCGGCAATGGACTCAATGGCCGCTAGAAGTCGTTAACTGCCTGACTGCGTAGCAGCACAATTGTTAGAGGCTGCACAATCCGACTCGATCCATAGCAGTCTGACTACGGCAAGCCCGTGCGTTCCCAAATCGGATCACCAACCGGGCGGATCGTCAGTTTGCCATTGGCCAATTGCTGACGATACTGCTGAATGAGAGCCCGTACGGGCGCGTGCGGCAGGTAGCCATTGTCGACTCCGGTCAATTCCGTTAGCTCGTAGGCCGAAAGCAGACGCACCGCCAAGGTGGGCGACTCCAGCCCCTTGACCAGCCCCAAGAGCCCTTCGGTCGACAGTTGATCTTGGGACAGTCCGCCAAGTAGATCATAAATACGCCGGGCATCGGGTCCAAACTGAACATCCAAAGCTGTCCTTAACGAGCCAGTCATTGCAGAATTGCTAGCCCACAACTGCCGCGCTAGAGCGATCGATGTACTCCAATGCCCTCGCAATCGGTCCTCGGTCAACAACACCGTAACAAACGGCTGCCAATTACCAGTCAATAGAGACAATTGAATTGCCAGTGCCGACACTTCTGGTCGCGAGTCAGCTGCCAAGTCGAGCAACTGATCGGCAACCGGCCCAGTTCCTTGTTGCAACAAGTTCTGTAAATCTCCGTGCGCTATTTGATCTATTGGACGAATCCAGCGCTTGCCATACCAGCGCGGTGGATTGCTGAGCACAAACTGAATTGGCTCGTCGCCACCTAAGGCAGCGACCCCGCTGCCGGTTTGGCTGATTTCGATCGTCTGCCCGGACGGCAATCTTCGCACTCGTAGCAACGGCGCATCGGTTGGACTATCGTCACTAATAACCACGATGACGGTCACCGGTGTCGTCGTATCGCTCTGCGCCACTGAACCGTGGCGGACTGCGCGACGTCCAACTTCCATTCCAAGCCAAGCAGTCTGTGAAAGTAGTGTGACCTCAAAATCACCCGACGGCGAGGATAGTTGCAGGGGACGCTCTAGCGATTGGCTGGCAAATAATCCACGCATTAAACCGGTAGTGAGCTGAATCTGCCCTCGGTGTGCGTTCCACTCAATCACGGACGCGCCCGATAGAGTGGCTTTCCAACCAGCCAACTCGATGGTTGATCGACAGGTCGGGGCGGAAAGCGTTGTTACGGGTAACGCCAGCGGTACATTCAGAGCAAGGGACTGCCAAGTGCCACCTGGCTGTCTTGACAGCAACGTCGCTTGCGATTCCACATTGTCGCTTGGGCTCCATCCCAGGTGAATAACGTCCGGCGACTCGACTTCGCCCGGTGGCGGCGGTGGCTCATTTGAGTCCTTGCCTGCTGTTTCCGTTTGGGAAAGTGAACTGTCGGCCTCAGAAGTTTCTTCGGTCTTAGTCGATTCGCCACTATCATCAGTCGCCTGAGCATTAGATGCAGCGCTTGGCGCTGGAGAAGCATTGGATGCTTGAGTGTCTAGACTGGGGGGGGCAGCGCTGGTTGAAGTGGTTGCTGACTCTTCAGATTTGATTGCCTCACCAGACTGTACATTGTCTGTTGGTTTATCGCCTGACCTTGTGGGCTCCGCCAAGGCAGTCGTTTTCACTTTGGAGGCATCTGAACTCGCTGTGGCTTGAGCGCTCTGGGAGCGTGAACTATCAGCAACTGCGGGTGTTTGCCACAGTAAGCGCAATTCCTCCAGAGATCCCAGCGATTGCAAGACGGTCAAGATCGCCACGACCAGCAGGCCAGCAATGGCTGTAGGCAATTGCCATTTCGACTTGCGCGAACCTCGCAGGTACTCGGGTACCTCGCGCGATAGACTTGCACCTTCCAAGTTTAGTCCTGCATGTCTGATAGTGCCGCCACCGGAAGCCATCATCGGAACTTCAACGTTCACTTGCACGTGGCCGGGCATTTCCGATGAATCAACCAGCTTGATGGGCTGAGCCGGTACCGTGGTGTCGTGCGCGCTGTTGGCAAGTGCATTCCTTGATGACACTGGCTCAGGTTGCGTTGCCGACGAAGGCCCGCGAGCTGGTTGCTGGGAATTATTCAGTCTCAGAGCCAGCTCGCGCAAACTATCGGGGACACCAACGCGACTGCGGATCGCCTCGGACAATAGTTGATGGCAATGCGCCAGTTCACACAGGTGCTCGCTGTGCTGTAAGCATAACCGCTCAAGCTCCACCACACGCTGTGACGTCAGCGTATCATCCAGATATTCAGCGATGATATTTGCCGCGCTCAAATCCCCGGCCTCTAATGGTGGCGACAGAATTTCTCGACTCGCGACCAACTCGTTTACTCTCCGCAGCAGATTAACTGCATCTGGATTCTGTTGTATGCGGCGATGTAGGTCGTCATGTTCCGATGGCGTCAGCACACCATCGCGATAGGCCAACAGGGTTCTCAGTGTAAGTCGCATGGTCGTATTCCTAACTCAGATTCGCAAGCTGGTCAGCAAGGGTGTGTTTGAGGCTTGTCTATCTGTATTAGTGACAAACGGAGCCGGTTTCCGTGCCAGAAAATTGCCAAATATTCAAAACTTCTGGCTGGTCGCCGTAATTGTGCGCTGGGCGGTTTGGAGTCGGAGCTGGCCTCGATTCCACTGACATCCTGCCAACGGGACCACGACTGGCAGATGTCATCTTGGACACTCCCAGGCCTGCTAGCGTCACATGCCGACGGCAGTTGGCAGATTATGGGGAATCTCCTCCAGCGTCGGCGGCAGGTATTGCAGGATCGGTAGAACCATCGTCGAGAGCGTTGCTTGGTGGCGTGTGCGTGTCGGACGGTTGTGAGTCCGGTTGTGTGCTGGCCGCAGCTTCCATCTGTTGACGACGCAGATACCGCAGGCGCAGGCGATTTCCGGCGTCTTGAGGATTGATCGTTTCGGATGTGCCTCCACCAGCCAGGTCGACGGCAGGTTGTGTCAGAGCATGAGCGGCGTCTTCCAGACGGTTAAGCTGAGTGTAGGCGCGGGCCAACAGGTACCAGGCTGGAGCATGCCAGCGCATGGCGCGCGGATCGGCCAGTACCCGATCCTTGAGCCAGCCTGCGCAGGACTGAAAATCACCGCGGTCATAATGCGCCTGTGCCAGCATATAGGCCACGTCAAATTTGGCTCGAGAAAAAATGGAATGAGCTTGCAGCACGCGCGCTTCGAATTGTTCTTTGCTTTCGGCATTGCCGCGGAACAAGCCCAGCGACTTTTGCACATCTGGATCGTAGGCTAACTTGCCAAGGGTTTGTTCGTCGATTCGCGTTTCGATATACAGCTTCAATGCACCTGGATGATCCATCGACTTTTCAAATCTCCCGGCCAGGTGCGACCAGCGCCCGTTGGCCAGCGAATTATCCATCAGCCATACACCGTGCTCAGCCATATATCGCATGGAAAAGTCGGTTGTTTCGCGAAGTCGTTCTTGCATTTGAGCGGCAAACAACTGCGCTAAAAGTGGCGTCTGCCACACGGCCGTAGTCGAATTCGGTACAGCCTTGGCTAATTCATTGGCCATTGCGTCCAGGTCTGCATACACCGTCATTCGCTCGTCGCCCAACAATCCCTGATCCAATAACTTGGCTCGCAAGCTGGTTGCAAATGGAACCGCATCCAATAATAGTTGGACCGCGCGAATTGCTTGAGCGTCAAATGCGTATTGGTATTGCGGCAAGCTCATGCGCCGCAGAATACGCGGATTATTTGCCAGGTCTGGCAGGCTGGCCCAGGTGCTGTCGTCAGGGTCCAGAATAGGCAGTCCCAACTTCGGCTCAAACAACAGCAATTGTTTACCAATCAGTACGCCCATCGCCAGCAGATCGCCGGAGTGTCCGGGCTGAGCTCCAACCGAAATCCAACAGGTAGTCAATCCTTGCTGAGCTGCCAGCGCAGCAAACACTCGCCCTCTGACTATGAAGTCCGCCGCCCCGTACAAGGTTGCTTCCAATGGCAACAGACTGTAGCCCACACCTCCATCGGTAAGCGGTTCGCGAGGGTCAGGCGTTTTAATCTGCGCCTGAGACGAAGGTACTCCAGCCAGTTTGATATTGCGAATCGTCCAGTCAAACAACTTATAGGCATGTTCCAGTTTGACAGCTTCGCCAGTATCCAGCGTCTGTTGTTTGGAATTTAGGGCGGGCTCCAATAACGTGTCGCGGACCGGCTCAGCAATGATCCAGTTGGACAATTGCCGCATTAAGCGACACTGAAACAAGTAGTCGATATCCGCCGTTGCGAACTGCAGTCGGCTGAAAGACTCGCTACCGACTTGGCGCATGGCCGCCGGATCCCACCCTGAAATCAATTTGGATTCAGTCAATCCTTCGCCATCGGAGTGGGCTGCCTTAACCCACGTGTTCAGCAGTACGCGAACCTCTTCGGTCAGATTTTTGCGATTGGCTGGGGTCATCTGAGCCAAGTTGCGCATACCTTGTCGCAGTGAGTCGGTCTTGAGCGTTTTCTGGTCCAATTGCCGAACGATCTGTTCGGACATATCGCGTGTCCGCTTCTTGCACGACACTCCCGAGCCCACCACCACAATGGCCAATATCCAGAACAGACATGTTTGCTTGATCGAATGCTTCATGAGCCGATTCGTTGCTTTCGCTTGATGCTACGAGCAGGCGACGATAATGGTTCGACGTCGCATGATAAACTAGCCTGACGCCCAGGCCAGTGATTGAACAGGCAAAGGATCGCCGGTTTGGGTAGTCTCCGGTACCAATAGTCGCACTCGAGCTGGCTGTACCTGTAAATTCACCGGTAGATAGCCTCCGGGATCGCCATCAATTTGATACGGTATTTGTAGTGGTTTGCCAGTTCCGTCCAGCGGCGGATCAATGCGCAGCGAACGCTGCACCGAGTGCTCGAAGTCGTCTAACTCGAAATGTGTTCCGCGGCATAAACGGTACAGATAGTAAAGGCTACTCAAGGTACCGCCCTGCGTAAACGTGCACACATCCAAACGTCCATCCAACGGGTCGGCTTGAGGGCAAAACGGCAAACCTGCAGCATAACGCGGCACATTGAATATAAAAATCCAGGCTCGCTGACGTACTTCCGATTTGGCCCCACCCACGACATGCCAGCCCATCAGCGGAAAACGATAGGTAGCCCAGGTGCGTAGAATTGGCCAGGCATAGGTCCACTGCCGAATGTGCCCGTGCCGCTTGGCATGCAATGCCTGAACGACTTGGGCATCAAATCCACAACTGAGCATTACCAAGAAAAGCCTGCCGTTGGCGCAGCCCACGTCCATGTGAACACAGCGTCCAGCCCGCAACGTGTTGCATGCCTGCTGAGCATCGCAAGTCAGTCCCCAATGTCGCGCTAAGAGGTTCTCTGTTCCTAACGGAAAGATGAGTATCGGGACTTCGGTCGGCAGATGATTCACCAACGCCGATACTGTGCCATCACCACCGGCAGACACAACGGCCGCCAGTCGTTGCTGAGCCCACAATTGGCCTGCCCTGTGCTGCACCTGGTCAAGCGAATCGGACACATGGCAGTTCCATCCGCCTAGTTGTAATGCATTAGTCAATCCTGCGATCAGCCTCTGGCCGGAGCCCGTACCCGATTTAGGATTGACCGCAACCAGCACCTCCAAGCTTACCATTTGAGGCCAAACTGCTCGCCTCCGCTAGACTTTCCGATACCGCCTTTTAAGGGGCCGCGATGTTTTGGCAGGACCGGTGCAGCCGGCTTTGCTGCCGCTTCATCGGCCGCCGCTTGGTCGCTGGACTCGTCCGACAGCGGTGCAGCCTGAACGGCCTTGATCGACAATCCGATGCGTTGTTTGTCTGCTTCAACCGCTAGGATTTTGACTTCGACCTCTTGCTCCTCATGAACTACGCTACTGACGTTGTGCACGCGATGATGAGCCAGCTCGCTAATATGAACTAGGCCTTCAATTCCGGTGGCCAGTTTCACAAACGCACCGAACTCTGCGATGCGCGTCACCGTGCCCTTAACCACGGCACCAACTGGAAAGCGCTCTTGAACGCCGCTCCATGGGTGGTCTTGCAGCGAACGGTAAGCCAAGCCGATTTTACCAGTCTGAGGATCAATTTTTTCGATGCGAACCTGAATTTGCTGTCCTTCATGCAGCACCTCGCTAGGATGTTTCACTCGCTCCCACGACAGCTGGCTGATGTGCAACAATCCGTCCAAGCCACCGATGTCCACGAATGCACCAAAATCCATAATCTTGCGAACCGTGCCTTTGACTTGATCTCCAACTGCTAGGGCCGCTAGACGCTGCGCCCGCTGCTCAGCATTTTCACGCTCTAAAACCGAGCGGCGTGACAAGACCAGATTACCGCGACGCTGGTTGGCTTCGGTAATGATGCACAACATTCGCTGGCCAACGAACTCGGCAGGGTTCTCGATGCGATAGGGAGCAATTTGGCTGATGGGAATGAAACCGCGTATGTTGCTGACTTGGCACTCCAGCCCGCCAGCATTAGATCCGGTAACCACGACCTCCACCAGTTCGCCTTCTTTGATCTCACTCCAGTCGGCAACCGAAACTGTGCTGCCGGGAATGCTCACATCGTACAGACCTTCGTCAGGCAAGAAGCTGCGGACGATGACCTCTAGCTGCATGCCGACCTCGGGAGGTTGAGTAAATTGCAGTATCGACAGCACGCCCTCGTTTGGTCCGCCGAGCGACACAAACACGTTCTCTTCGTGAACCTTCATCACGGTGGCTGCGATTCGCTGACCTTCGCCCAGTTCGCGACCAACTTGCAGCAATGCGTCGCCGACCAACATCGTGTCTAAGTTTAGATCGCCGCTGAGAGCTTGATTAAATTCGTCTTCCAGGTCCGCTGACAGCGGCTGTCGGAGCGAAGGAACGGCAACTCGGCTAGCAATAGCTGGCGTTGGCGACTTGGATGCGCTGGGTGCGGTCGCCAGTGGACTAGGACGAGTCTGCGTTGCATCGCCGGAATGGTCCGACTGCGCAGGTTTAGCCGGAGTGTCGACGGCCGTCGCATCGTTACCCGAGACCTGCTGCCGAGTTCGACCGGCAGAAGCTGCACCGCCGGGCCTGCGTAGCGCAGACTGCTGCTGGCTTTGACGCAACTGGCGGATGCGGTCTAGGCTAATTGGGCCGGAACGAGCGGGTGGCAAACTGGCGGCAGATGACTTGGGAGGCTCAACCGAAGGCTGCGAGGAGTTGTCTGGTGCGCTAGAAGCTTCGAACGATTCTGGTTCTGACATAGTTGTAGCTGAAAAAAACACCCACGCACCGGCATGGCGCGATGGCCCTGTGAATTTAATAGGTTCGGACCACTACCAGTCCGCCCATGGTTCGCGAAAAGTCAATATTGATTGGACACTAGTTTACCAAACCCAGGCGCTCTGCCTACGGCTCGACCGCTGGGTTCATAGTCTAGCAATTTCGCCCTCAAAATCCTGAAAGTTGACGGACGTTTCATGACTCGTCGATCGCTTGCCAGCGGCTGGAGCGCTGGTGCGAAACGTCAAGTTGGTCCAAAATCCTGGCTGCAACAAAGTCCACCAGATCGCTTAAGCTGGAGACTCCGTGGTACCAACCAGGGCTGGCGGGCAAGACGACCGCACCGGCAGCGGCCACCCGCTGCATGTTTTCGATCTGCATTGTGCTCAGCGGCGTCTCACGCGGTACAACAATCAACTTGCGACGCTCCTTCAAATGCACCTCCGCAGCTCGATGCACCAAATTGCGGCCCAGCGAATGTGCGATGGCTGCCAGGGTACTTCCCGAGCACGGACAGACAACCATTGCTCGTGTACGATACGAACCGCTGGCGATCGGTACGAAATAGTCGTCTGGCTGGTGAATGTGCAGCTTGCCGCAGTCGATGGCAGCTTCAAGACCCTGCACAGGTGCTACGGAACGGGTGTCTAAACGTAATATACGCCCGGCGGCCTCGAAGAAAGCAGGTATGTCTTCCAGCCGCATTTCCCCATGATATCCGAGCTCGTGGCGCACGACCGTCAATCCATCGCGACTGACTACTAAGTGCACAGTTAACCCCTCCTGCAGCAACCACTGGAGCGTTCGGGCTGCATAGATGGCACCTGAAGCTCCGGTAATGCCAAGCACCACCGGCAAGTCGTGGCTGGGAGTCAAATCGCGTTGTTTTTCAAAAGCTTTTGCCATCAGCGTCGAGCGAAAAAGTGAATTGAACTTCGTGACTGCAGTTGTCATCGCGTTCGGCAACAAACTGAGTAGCTCACATTCCTGCTTGCCACAGAGCTATTGTGGTTGGTCAGTCCCTTGTTGGGAAGCTGTGCTGACGCGCTGGCTTGGAAGTTGCTATACTGGCCGGCTAAGGTTCAACGCGATATGGACGCTGCGAATTATTGATTCGTACTGGAAAGTCAGCATGGGGCAGCCAGCCAGATTTGGCAAGCCGCGTCGCGGTGCGGTAGCGATCATTGTCGAAGACGGCAGGTTCCTGGTCATCCGTCGCAGCTTGCAGGTGCGCGCGCCGGATCTGGTTTGTTTCGCCGGAGGCACCATCGAAGCCCACGAAACGCCGCACCAGGCAATTGAGCGGGAATTGTTGGAAGAACTGAGTCTGGTAGGCACCGCCACAGACCACGTCTGGCGGAGTGTTACCTCTTGGGGAACCGAATTGGAGTGGGTGATCGTCCAGCGACATCCGGACTCAGAACCGATTGCCAACCCCAGCGAAGTGGCCGAATGGATGTGGCTGGACCCGGTTAGTCTCTTAAAACACCCCAAACTGCTGCCCAGCGTCCCCGCCTTCTTTAAAGCATGGGCTAAGAACGAGTTCGTTCTACCTGATCGGGCCGGCGTGCCCAATTCGCATTGGATCAATGACGATTGAACATTTTACCATGCGTAGGACCGTAAACGATCGGACGGCGTGCCTAGCTAACAGAATGACACAATAACGAATCTGACTTTGCCGCTTCATCACATCTAAGTCGCGACTCGATATTTCAGAGCTGGCGTTATGTGATAGAATTCGGCTACTAACGTGCGCCGAATCGTAGTGCCGCGCACAGGAAGCTACTCACACAGTGCGAGAGTAAAACCGCTAGGGAGAATTGCGATGGATGCTGTGACGATGGACGCTGTGACGATAGTTGGAATGGCCATGGTGGCCCTGGCAACGTTGTTTTCCTTGGTCGGATTTGTCTGTGCGATCTTGATCATCGTAAAAATGTTTCAGCACAATCAAACTGGTCTCGGAATCGCCACCCTGATTGGAATATTAGTCTGCGGGTTCGGCTACTTGCTGGCCCTAATTTTTGGGTGGCAGAACAAGCAAAGCTGGCAACTCGGCAAGGTGATGCCTGCCTACACCGGCAGCCTGATATTGAGCTTTGTACTCTTCGGTGCAGGATGGGTGCTCATGGCCCCATGGGTTGCTCGCGAGATGCAGCGAATCGAACAGCAGAATCCAGGCAGTGATTTTGATCTAGATTCGCAATACGGAGACGACTTGGACAATGGCCTAGCGCCACCATCCTTCTCGGAAGATTCGTGATGCTCTGCCGCTTCAGCAACAACTTGGGCGGCATACAAGATTTGCCATGCGGGCCAAACCAACTGGCGGCGGGCTATTACGCGTAATCCTGACATGAAGTTGTACCGGCTTGGCCAAGCGAAGGCCGAACACGTGCACTTGCTGACGGCGCTTTGGGCCAGCAATTAACCATAAGTAGTAGGAGCTTTACAGCCATGCGATTAGACGACCGACGAATCTGCTGTTTGTTGATGGTCCTATCGATCATAGGCGGCTCGAAAGCCGGCTGGTGCGATGATTGGCCACAGTGGATGGGCCAGAATCGCGACGGAATTTGGCACGAGGGCGGCATCATCGAGCGAATTCCAGACCAGGGGCTGCCGGTCTTGTGGAGAACTAGGATCGGCGGAGGTTACTCAGGCCCGGCGGTAGCCGACGGTCGAGTGTTTGTGACCGATTATCTGGCCGAATCGCAAGAGCTGAAAAACAATCCCAGCGCTCGTGACAGTCGTAGCGGCAAAGAGCGCGTGCTGTGCCTGAACTTTGCTACGGGTGAGCTTTTGTGGAAATTTGAATACCCCAGACAATATAACATCTCGTATGCTGCAGGGCCTCGAGCAACACCGACCGTTGATGGGCAGCGAGTGTATGTGCTGGGAGCAGAAGGCGATCTGTATTGCTTGAATGTCGATACCGGTGATGTCTTGTGGCGCAAGAACTTGCCTCAAGAATTTGCTTGCCAGTGCCCGCTGTGGGGCTATTCGGCACATCCATTGATTCATGGTGATTTGCTGTACACGCTGGCCGGAGGTAAAGGCACCTTGGTCGTGGCGCTCAACAAGCACACCGGCCAGAAGGTTTGGGGAGCTCTGAGTTCCGAAGAGATTGGATATTGCCCACCGTCGATTGCCGAATTTGGCGGTCGTCAGCAGTTGATGATTTGGTACCCGCAGGCCATTTGCGGGTTGGATTTGCAGAGTGGCCAAGAGCTGTGGAATTATCCGCTGGCTCCACAATATGCCATGTCAATCTGCGCTCCACGGGTCCAGGGAAATCTGTTGTTTGCCAGCGGGATTGGCGATACAGCGGCATTGGTTGAATTTGATGGGCACGGCCAACCGGCCAGGACTGTTTGGACCGGAAAGGTCAAGCAAGCTATTTATGCGGCAAATGCCACGCCCTTGTGGATAGGCGATACCGTGTACGGATCAGATTGTCAGACCGGCAATTTTGTAGCGGTTGATATGGCCAATGGGCAACGATTGTGGGAGACATTGGAACTGACAGCAGGTGGCCAGCGGCGCGCATCACATGGTACGGCTTTCCTGGTACAGAACGGATCGCAATCATTCCTGTTCACTGAGACTGGTCATCTGGTCATGGCGCGACTGTCTCGGTCTGGGTACGAAGAGCTGGGACGTATGAAAGTCCTGGAGCCTACCGGGGAATGCTTCGGACGATCAGTTGTTTGGAGCCATCCGGCCTTTGCCAACCGCTGCCTAGTGGCCCGCAATGACAGCGAGATCGTGTGTGTGAGTCTAGCGGCCAATGTTGCCAAGTAAGAGTCAGAATTTAACTTTGCACATCAGCAATATGTTACTCAGCTCATGCGCCCCATCGCCGATCAGCCTACCCGGCAACCGTCCCAGAGGCTACAAATTACAGGCCTCAATTGGGCAGGTAATGCTGATGTCGTGCCTACTAGTCGGCTTAATCGGCAAAACTGCGATCGCTCAGCCAGCGCACTCTAGCGACGAGCCCACGTTCATTGAAGTTAAGGCCAAAACTGCGGCCTTTCAGGCAAGCATCGACAACTTTCGAAAGCACATCAAAAGGCTGTTTGATTCGGAGCTCCGATTTCACGCTAGCGATCTACCCTCCGAACAGCAGTTGCTACGTGAACAATGGAGCTTTTTGCGAGAGGAAGGTTTTGTTCATCATCAATCGCTGTTGCAGGCGGCATTGGATGAATTCCAGCAGGCTCCGGCCGAGAGCGTTGACATTGGCAGCATGCTGTACGAGGCGCTCAAGCGAGGTGCGGGGCGCGATGATTACGAAGGCTTACTGCCCATCGCCCGGGGACTTTACCATGCAAGATATCCCGCTGACGATCTGTTGCGTCTATTAGTGTTGTGCAGTTTAGCCGACAACCAGTATCAACTGGCGCGTGAGCCGCTCCAGCAGCTTATTGATAGTCAGCAAGCCAGCCCCGAGGTGCTCAAGCTTTTTGCCGATGTGGATGTGCTTGAAAAACAGTGGACAAGGGAACAAGAGATTCTGCGCCAGGATTCGGTCGGGGATCCATTGCCGCAGGCGCATTTGGAGACCACCAAGGGAAAGGTTGTGATCGAACTGTTTGAGAATCAGGCTCCACAAGCAGTCGCCAATTTTGTGTCGCTGGCCGAGCAGGGCTTTTACAATTTCAGCGATTTCTTTCTGGTCGTCGATAATGGAGTTGCTCAAGCAGGCTGTCCTAAATCGGACGGTACCGGTGGCCCAGGTTACTTTATCCCGGCCGAGCGCGACGCCGCAGTCGCCCGCGGGCTATTTCGTGGCTACGTTGGGCTGGCTCGACTACCCGACCTGCCCGATAGTGGCGGTTCGCAGTTCTTCATCAGCTTCCTGCCCAACGCATCCCTTAATGTTCAAGCGACCGTCTTTGGCCGAGTGATTTCCGGTATGCACAATGTCGCCAGACTGAATCGAGTTGATCCCAAAGCTAAATCCGACAAAAAAACGCAGGAGCGACCACCGGCCGAAGCCGATGAGATTATTTCTGTAACCGTCCTAAACAAGCGTCTACATGACTATCGGCCAACACGACTGCCACAACCTGGGCTGCCACAACCTGGACGCGGTGCAGCGCAATCGCCTTCAGAGCCAGTAGGTACTGGCGAGCCTGGCCAGTGAGATGGAAAAGACCGTTGAGTCTGTCAATATCGGGAGCCAAGTTGGGCCCGGTTTCAGAGCGGTTGAATTTGTAAACTCTCACACGTCGCACAATGCCAATGGCATTTCGTCGCCAGGCTTGTGAACGTACAGTGATCGTTTGCCGCAGTAAATCTCATAAAGCGGATTGCCAACCATTTCAGCTCGCCAGCCCCGAAGCAGATTCGGAAAGCGAGGATCGTCCGGCGGCAACTGTTGGCCTTTCAGCCAATAAGCTGCCAATCGGCTGACATCGTCGCTCGTGCCGACGATCGCAGGAGAGATGCCATGAGTTCGACACAGATAGCTCATGGCCGCTGTCAAGAACTGTTGCAGGAGTACTGGCGGCCGCGGCAATCCATTTTCGCTTGACCAGGGGGTGTCGGGAACGGGACCGGATAAACCGTCTTCGATGCACTGGGCAATCTCCGGAAGGAAGCGCTGAAATCCGCTGTGATGAAGGCCGCGAATGTGTGCAATGCGCCGTTGGTCTGCTGAGCCACGACGGGCCAGCTCGATAATTAAGTCGTCGCGGAGCACTCGTCGGGCAGGCATGTTCTTATGTTTGGCACGTTCCTCGCGCCATTGCCAAATACAACGAGCGATGGCCATTTGGCGACCTGTGAGCTTCTGCACCCCTGGGAAACGAGTCCAACCCTCGGCACGTTCATACTCGACCAACCCAGCCTGACGAACTTCCAGCTCCTTGCTCAACCACTGGGTCCGGTTGACAGCCTGCAACTGGCCGGTCAGCAAGTCATATAATTGAGGCAAATGCAACACGTCCAGTGCGGCGTATTCCAGTTGCGCGGTCGACAGCGGTCGGCGGCGCCAATCGGTGCGAGTTTCACCTTTGGTTGCATTTTCACCAAGCAGCCTCTGGAGCAGTTTCCCGTAAGCGGCTGGGTATTCTCCGCCTAACATGCCCATCGCTAGTTGCACGTCAAACAACTGGCGGAATGTTTGATTGGTGGCCCGATAGGCGAACAGAATCTCTTCGCGACCAGCGTGAACGACAATGACTCGACTGGGGTCCACGATGCACCGCCATAGCTCGTCCAGCGAACTCAGGCGAATCGCATCGATCAAGAAAATCCGCTTACGAGTCGCGATTTGCAGCAGGCACAAGTCGGGTTTGAAGCTGTCTTCGGCAATGAATTCAGTATCCAGCCCCAGCAGGTCGGCCGACTGCAGCGTTTGTAATACCGCAGGCAATTGTTCGTCACGGTCAATCAGCTCGTAATGCACCACGGCTCCACCCACGTGTCATCCCCGCAAATTCCAAGCTGAGCGCGCAATAGGGGCGCAGCTATCTAGGAGTTTAAGTCTCAACCTCGGCAGTGTATAACATACCATTGTCGTGACGGTAGGTGCAGCACCATTGGAGTGGGGATTGCCAGCTACCCCATCATCTTCTGTGGATTTTACTGGCGCTGGATATGATCGAGATATGCCAATAAAGAATTGGGAGCCCGAACTATCGTGATGCCCTCGCTGAAACGCTCGGTCGATGTCCAGCGTGATCGCTTCGATAGCAGCGGTTGGTCACCGGGGTTGCTGGTCAGCGTGCGAAACGCTGACGAAGCACAGATTTGTCTGGAAAGCGGCGTGGATTGGATCGACCTGAAAGAACCGCTGGCAGGCTCGCTGGGTTGTCCCAGATCTGCTGTGGCAAGCGAGGTTGCTGAGTTGCTCGATGCATTCCCACAACGCAGCGTCGCACTGGGTGAGCTGCATGATTTGGAGATCCAGAGAGCGATCCGTCTGAGCGGCTGGTTTAGGTTTGCGAAAGTCGGCCTGTCGTCCATGCGATACAATTCACGCTGGCCAACTAGCCTGTGCGAGTTATCGCAACGATTGGAATGTCAGCTCGTTCCAGTCGTTTATGCGGACTGGCAGAACTGTGAAGCTGCGCTGCCTCTACAGGTCATTGACTGGGCGATTGCCAATCGAAGCCCCTATTTGCTGGTAGATACGTTTGTTAAGAACGGTCAGCGACTGCTGGATCATCAGCCACTAGAGGTATTGGCCGGATGGATCGAGCAATTGGAAGTTGGCGGAGTGCAAATCGTATTGGCCGGTAGCTTGCAGATCGCCGATGTACTGAGATTGCGTGATCTGCGCTGCGCGGCCGTCGCGGTGCGCGGGGCGGTGTGCGAAGGCGATCGACGCGGACACCTCAGCCCCCGACTTGTCCGACAGTGGGTGAGTTTAATTCAAGGTTCCAAATGCGTATTCGGTGGCGGAAATACAGGGCAGGAATAAAGTGAAGGACGGGTAAGCGATGTCCAGTACTAGCCGAGAGCCCTTGTCGGGGGTGATACGTCAAGATATGAAAATCGTCGGCGGCATCTGCTTGCCTGAGACCGATGTGTTCCAGTTCATCGACAATTTTAATCACTGCTACGGCCCCCTAAAAATGAAGATCGATCTACCCACCGGCGCGCAGCGTCCGGCGGGCAGTCAAATACTGCAACCGATTGGCGCAACGCGGTCGGGCAATCTTGGCAGACCAGTTCAGCAAACGGCCGCGCTAAAATCGACTTTACCCAACTACGACTGATGCTTGGTTCTAGGACGCAGTCGTTCGCAAATCTGCAGCATCTAAATCTCCAACGGCGTCCTGTCGCAAAAACTCGACTCGGCCCGAGTTGACATCATAGACGGCTCCGACCACTGCTAAGCGACCTTCGTCTACAAGCTTTCGAATCGTGTAACTAGTGTTCACGATATTCTGAACGGAGTAGATCACGTTGCGGCGCGCCACGTCTTCTACAAACTCGTTTCTGTTGGTTTCGTCTTCTTGATCGATGGTCCCCAAGGCGGACAGATTGATCGATGGTCGAATCTCTTGAAGAATAGAATCCAAGTGTTGGCAGCCGGTGGCTTCTGCACCGGTTTTTCCGGCTTCCGCCAGTTTAACGGCGGCATGTACAGCCCCGCACTTCGTATGGCCCAACACTAGAATCAACTTGGAGCCTACCACCGCCGTCGCGTATTCCAGGCTGCCCAGGATTTTGGGACTGACTACGTTGCCGGCTACTCGGGCTGTGAAGACATCGCCGACGCCCAGATCCAGAATCGTTTCTACCGGCGCGCGGGAGTCAATACAACTCAAAATAGCTGCAAAAGGATGTTGACCCGCCGAAGTGGCCTTCACCATTCGACCTAAATCACGTGAGAGTCGTTGATCATTGCAGAATCGCTGGTTGCCCTCCTCAAGAATGCGTAGAGCCTCGAAAGGAGTCATCCTCTCCTGAACTTCCCGACTGGTGAAATCTACAAATTGGATGACGTTATCGATCGAGTATTTCTTCCGAAAGCCGCGCAAGCTGACTTTCAGTTGATGTACGTCGGACTTGCTGGCGAAGGTGCGGATCATCGACAGAATATCGGGGTCGATATAATCTGAATCTTTAGCGTCAATGAGAATATGTGTTCCCGGAGGAGCCTCGCGCAAGGCGCGCTCAATGACCGGGCGGTTCAAGAAGCTCACCTGTTCGGCCAGGTGAATGTGAAGGATTTCACCTCCACTGTACTTTTCAACGACTCGCCGTAAAGGTCGGCGAAGGTTGCTATTGAGGATGAAGCCAATGGCAAAGACCAAGCCTACCACGACTCCTATCAGAAGATCGGTCAGCAGGATAGCGGCGATCGTGACCAGGAATGGAATGCACTGGTATCGCCCTTCTTTCCATATTCGGACAAACACGGCAGGTCGTGTCAACCAGCAGCCAGTAGCGATCAATACTGCAGCCAGAACCGAAAGCGGGATTTGGTTAAATGCGAATGGCAAAATTGTTGCCGCCGCCAACAAGACTAGACCGTGAAGAATCGCGCACAATTTGGTACGCGAGCCAGCCTGCAAGCACACGGCGCTGCGTTCAATGGCCGCGCTCATGGGAATTCCGCCGATCAAACCACACAGAGTATTTCCAATGCCCAAGGCAATTAACTCTCGGTTGGCCGGGCTGGGTCGGTCGCTCTCGTCCAAGCGATCGGTGGCGGATAAATTGAGCAATGTCTCTACCGAAGAGACCACTGCGATTGCCAAGGCGACTAAATACACCTGTGGATTGGTGAACTGCTGAAAATTCGGAAAGCGTAGTTGGGATGACCAACCCACTTCACCGCTCCAGACAGGCAACTGAATCAAATGCTTTCCATCGATCACCCATGTGCCACCCAGGCGGTTCACGAAGAAGCTGAGCACTGTTCCAAAAAGGATGGCCAAGAGCATCGCGGGTAGCGGTGGTTTACCGGACTTCCACCCATGCCGAAGTCCGAACAGCACGGCCAGAGTGAAGATTCCCACCACCGCAGTGCCCAGATGGATTTCCCCCTGGAGCAACGAAGTCAGTTCTGAAAAAGTATTGTGGCGATCCGGCTGAACAAAGGACATATCCCCTTCCGGATCGGTATCGTGACCCAGCAGGTGCGGAATTTGCTTGAAGATCAAAATGATACCGATACCAGCTAACAAGGCCTCAATGACACTGGACGGGAAAAAGCTGGAAATCCAACCGAACTTGAAGATCCCAAATAGAATTTGCAACAGCCCGGCCAACACGATGGCCAGTAGAAGGGTCTCAAACGTCCCCAGTGTCCCCAACAAAGTAGTCAAAGTTAAGGTGAGTCCTGCCGACGGCCCGGTGATGCTGGTCGGTGAACCGCTCAACCATCCAACGACCAGACCACCGATAATTCCAGCCAGAATTCCCGATTCCGGCGGAACTCCGGAAAGAGTGGCGATGCCCATCCCCATCGGAATCGCCACACAGGCAACAACGATGGCAGCCCCGAATTCCTTAACCAAGCCGGTGAACAGCGGCAAATCGCGATTGGCTTTCAACGTGGAATCAGTGCCGAGCTTAACATCAACTCCAAGTGACTTTTCATCCGCAGACATTTCCTCGCTCCTGAGCCTTTGTGAAAGCTCAAAGTGTCACATTCTGACCTGTTATACCGCCCTTGGATTCGTCCGACTAAATTCAATCCAAAAATCGGACAATCCCACCGGCCGATTCGTACACAGCACCAACGACTTTTACCTGACCGGCATCTACCAATTTCTTAAGGGCTGGGCTTTCAGCAACCAGCTGCTCGACCGTTCTTGCAACATGCCGACGTGCAATTGTCTGCATGCAATCCTTTTGAGCCTGGGGAGTGAGACTGGGAAACTGTATGGCTTCGGATTGTTCAATGGAAGCTGCCAGCTTCACTAGCACCTCCTCCAATTGAGCACATCCGGCCATGGCTGCCATGTTGTCCGGCGAATAAGCATTGTGAATGGCCAGCGATAGCAGAGAACTGTCGGCGTGTCCTAGCACAACCACCAGTTTGGCTCCCCCTACGGCCACCGAATACTCGACGCCACCAATTGCGCGTGGTCCAATCACTACTCCGGGAATACGGATTACAAAGGCATCCCCTAGTCCCAAGTCAAAGATCAACTCTACGGGCGTTCGCGAGTCAATCCCGGTGATGATGACTGCGATGGCCTTAGAACTGTCGGCCAGTGGTGTCACGTTGCGGAGCAATGCACGGTCCAGGGGATGCCCCTCCACATATCGTTTGTTACCATCAGCTAGGATTTGCAGCACTTGATCCGGTTGTAACTTCTCTCGTAGTTCCGGGACTGAGAAATCTACGCAGTCCACCTGACTGTTGAACAAATATTTCTCACGGAATCCAGCTAACCGCACTTTAATGCCCAATGCGGGAGCCGTCTTATCACGAAAGTCACGAATCAGGCTCAGCACATCCGGGTCGATATAGTCGGTGCGCCGAGCATCGATCAGTAGTCGGCTGCCACGAGGTGCTTCTCGCATCGCGATTTCCAGCGACGCACGGTTCAGAAAGCTCACTTGATTGCCCAGTTCGATGTGCAGCAAATCACCGTCGACATGTTTCTCGTGAATTCGGCGCACTGGGCGTCGTAGGTTACTGTTAAGTATAAATAACAGGCTGAGTACTAATCCAATGCAGATGCCTACCAGTAGATCGGTCAGAACAATCGCTACTAGCGTGAATAGGAAAGGCAGAAACTGATACCTGCCCTCGCTCAGCATTTGCTTAAACAACTCAGGACTGGCCAATTTGAATCCGGTAAGTAGTAAAATGGCCGCCAAGCAGGACAGGGGGATCATCTGCAATATCTGTGGGATCAGCAGGACGCAGCCCAGCAACAAGACGCCGTGAACAATGCCAGACAGCTTCGTTTCGGCCCCAGCGTTCACGTTCACCGAACCACGTATAATCACGCTGGTCACAGGGATTCCACCCAACATGCCCGCCGTCATGTTGCCTAGCCCCTGTGCAAACAACTCGCGATTGGGAGGCGAGATGCGTTGCTTCTTATCTAGCTTGTCGACCGCATCCAGGTTCAATAGCGTTTCTAGCGACGCCACGACGGCTATCGTGATGGCACCGATGTACACAGACATGTTGGTCAATTGAGAAAAGTCGGGTCGCTTGAGCATTCCAAAGAACGCGCTCACGCTTTCGGCTTTGGGAACGTCTACCAACTGCTGATGCGTAATGTCCCAATTGCCGCCGATTTTGGTGAGCAGCCAACCAAGACCAGAACCCAAGATAACCACAAGCAACGGGGCCGGAACCAGCGACTTTTTGAGCCTGGGAATCTTGTCCCAAACAATCAGAAAGACCAGCGAAAACAAGCCAACTGTCATCGCTCCAAATTGAAACCCCTCTTCGTGTCGAATCAAGTCGCTCATCGCCCGATAGAAACTTACGATAATATCTCCCACCGGATGCGAGAAATCTTCCGCTGAATGTGGGTGCTGTTCGTAATCTACCAGCGCTTCAGCATGGCCGAATTCCAGTCCCATGTCCTTCGAGTAACCAAACAAAAGAGGAAGCTGCTTGAAGAGCAGGATAATACCAATGGCAGCCAGCAACCCCTTAATAACGCTCGATGGAAAAAACGCCGACAAGGCACCAGCTTTGAGCAGACCAAAGCCAATCTGCATGACGCCTGCCAGCACTACGGCGGTGAGAAATGTCTCGTAATTACCCAGCCCTGCAATCTGTGCGGCCACGATTGCAGTCAAGCCAGCCGCCGGTCCAGAAACGCTGGTGGCCGAGCCACTGGCCAGTCCCACCACAATCCCACCGACAATGCCAGATATCAGTCCGGCGATCGGATCGGCGTCCGAGGCAATGGCAATGCCCAGGCACAATGGAAGCGCTACCAGGAAAACAATTGTGCCTGACAAGAAGTCTTTTGCTATGGATTTGAACATTCGAGAACCGATCAACTACGCGAGATTTTTTGGGGAACTGAGCAGGTGTCTGCCAGGCAGCCTACCAACCCTGCAGTCTAAGAGGTATCCTGCAGCCTTACCCGCAGATTGCTGCTCGTGGGATTGGCGTCTTACAGCATCCACATTGCGATGCTGAAGCATGTCCAATACTCAGCATCGAATGGGCGCAAGAATATCGTCAGAAACGCGATGACCACTGCCAGCTCTCGTTACTAGACGCCCGCCCTTGCTTATAGTGCCTGGAGAAAATGCGGTCCATTTAGAGCAGCGGCCGGCGCGGTACTTGCCACTGTTAGCCAAGTAACGCTGTGAAATTTGCCCCGCCTCACCGCCTTCTGAGTCGCCTTCGACGGGGGCTTCCGAAACTTCGTAGGTCACTACACAGGTTGCTTGCACAGCACCCACGAGACTCGGACATAACAGCGCGTGACCTGCCAGCAATACTACCAGCAGTCTGCAAAATTGCCGCATGTACAGTGTGCGCATAGAGTCCGACAGGGAGACAATGTGGGTAATTTGGGCGCATAACTTGAGTAGGATTACCGAATCACGCCACGACTGTCAACTGCTTATCCTTAAAAATACCCGCTTCACACTGTAGTTCACCAACTTAGGAAAGCCCGTCCGAGCCACTTCCCCAGTCATTCATATCGCCAATTCGCTCCATAAACTGACAGACGTGATGCCAAGCGGTTCGAAGGACTAGCCTCCTCCGAACCGCCTTTTTGCCATTCAAGATGCATTTCACGAGCTTTGGGAGCGACTAACGAGTTGCACAAGGGCAACTTGGTGCAGAGCAGTCACCCGGCAGGGGTGCCAGCGTTGGCGAACCGCAACTGCTACAGCCCGCTCCAGCGGAACAGCCTGCACAACCGAGGCTGGTGCCGCAACTGACCGGTCCCGGGTTCGCACTGGCTTGGCAAGGATTGATCGTGATTGGAACCAGCTTGGGTACCATACGACAAACTTGCACTTGCTCTTCCCGATAGGCACAGTAGGGAACGCGAACAGTGTACTCCTCAGAGACTTCTTCTTGCACTGTGTCGTATCGTGTGCTTGTAAATGTCTCGACCTCGGTTTGAGGTACATGAATGGTGAAGCTGACTTCCTTGGTCCGCTTTTCGGTTGAGTATGAAATGTAGGGAACGGTCTGAGTACGAGTTTCCTGTTTGTGGCTCAGTTCCTTACGAGTTCTGGTGCGGGTCTCGTCGCTGTACTTGATGACTTTGCGAGTCCGCGTGCGGGTTTCATTAACGTAGTCAACAACTTTCCGTGTGCCTGTGCGTTCTTCCAAAACGTAAGTGACCACCGTGCATTCGTAGGGCACCTCGGTCGTTTGTTGTTCGTACGTTGTGTAGGAGATCACTTCTTCCTGGGTGACGTTCTCTACGACGGGCACTTCTTCAGTCACCATATTGGGAACCCACATACGGCGTGTCACGGTTTGGCTAACCGGAGAACTGCAACCTCCGCTGATTACGCCATGAGACACAGATGTACCACTGATGGAAGCACAGCCGCCGCTTGCACCGCCACAGCCTGAACCGCAAGGGATGGAGCCGGCTCGACTGCAACCGTTGCAACCCCCGCGTGCTCGACACGAGCCACAGGCACCACAGCTTCCACACGAGCTGGAGACGGTTTGCTGACCACTTGCTAGACAATTGTCGTAGCCATAGGTCGCTTGTCCGCAGCCGCCACATTCGGAATGATTGATGTAGGTCGTGCCGGTACCGCAACCGCCGATTGTAATTCCACTGGAGCCAGCAGTTGAGGCACAAGGAACAGCACAGGCGGCCACTTCTTCAATTCGCATTTCCCAGTGCCCCATATCACGAGTTACTGTCTGCGTGCGAATAACCGGACGGCAGACTTGAACCGTTCGCGTTTTGGTGACGGGAATTGCGTTGGTTACCCGTTGAGTCTTTTGAATGGTCTGTGCCTGTGGAACTTGCACTGTGTAGGTGAACTGCTCGTCGCGAACCTGAGGTACGCGAACCGTGTACTCTTCTGGGACTTCTTCGACTGTTGGAACCTTAACCGTGTAATTGTCGGTCACTTCGTTCCAGACAGGAACAGTTTCGGTGACTTGAACCTGTCTCTCCTCGTGCTTAGGAACCAACACAGAATATTCGACTGTCTTTGTTTCCGTGGTGGGAACCATGACCGTCTTCGTGCGATAGTCTTGGACCTCGACAGGAACCTGACGTGAGATCGCGCGCGTTCGATAGCGAACCTCCTCGCGATATTCAGTGTAGGGGACAGCTCGAATTTCCGTTGCAAATTCGGATTGCATAACTACTTGATAAGATGCCACGGGGCCGCAGTCAATCAAATCCTGGCGAACGATGGAAGCAGCGCTAATCGCCGCATAACCATGCGCCCCAACGCCTTGGCCGACTACTCCGCAACCGTGCACACCGCTACAACCACCCTGAGCCGCTCCACAGCCTTGACCACATCCTTCGGCAACAACGCCACCCATCGAGGCGCATCCGCCGCATGATCCGTGGTGATAGGCTAGCCCGGCACACGAGCTAGCCGTGCAGGGGTCGCTACATCCGCCACGGCGACACAGACCACAATGGCCACCATAAGCATCGGCTACGCCGAGGGCTGTTATGGCACAGACCAACATTACAAGCGTTCTATTCATCAGTAATCTCTCCTGCTGCAATACGGCAAACGAACGCATTGCATGCATTAGACGACTTGCCAACTCCGCAAAATCGGAGGCTTGGGCAAGACGCGGGCTTTGAGAACAAGGAACTCTGGGCCAATATGATAGCCGTTTTGAGCGCAGTTGCGAGCAATTCATCCCAGATTGCCTATTTTTTCTAAGAGCTGTGGCTGCGAGCCTATTGGCCAAATATCGACGGGCCGGAAATCCAGATCACTGAACTGTTCGCTACAGCAACGGCCCACTGGCTAGAAAACCGGTTAGAAACTTGGCAAAACCGAGACCCTGAGAACTTTCCGACGTTGCTACGTCGATGTTAGAATGGTGCGACGGTGACCATCACGGTGTTTAGAAGAAATGCGGCTTCGATATGTCTGACGATCTAATTTCCAAGTCTTCGAAGGCGGTTGCAGATCCCGCTGAGCCGCATGCGCCAGCCGATTCTGCCAAGTCCAGCCAAGTTGCGTCGGAGTGGGGAGAAGCGGCTCCCAGCGGAGTTCGTGAGCAAATAATCCCAGGAGCAAGCAGCGACAACCAGACTCCGGTCGAGGGATCTACAGACACTGGCCAGGCTATCGCTGGTGAAACCTCATATACTGGATCTGCGTTGGCGAGCGTCGATGCGGGAGAAAGCGGTCGCGTATGCGAGGAGTCGGTTCGCGAACAACTCAAGAAGGTGATTGACCCAGAGCTGTTCGTAAACATTGTGGATTTGGGGTTGGTTTACGTGGTGGACGTGGCGGTCAGTCAGGAAGATCCGACCAAATACGAAGTACAGATAGAAATGACTCTCACCAGTCCCATGTGTCCGGCTGGGCCACAATTGGTTTCAGGCTGTCGCAGCGTAACCGAAGCGATGTCGGGGGTCTCCAAGGTGGAGGTCAAAGTCGTTATGGACCCACCCTGGACCCCAGACATGATGACCGAAGATGCTCGCGATCAATTGAACATTTTCTAATGTCTACCAGATTGTGGGTAAGCGACGACTTTGAGTCGCTCGTAGGTCAGGCCGCTCAGTGGCTGATCCAGGCGATGGTCGATCATCAAGCAGACAGTAATCGGCCTTTCTCCCTGGCGCTGGCGGGTGGTTCCACGCCCAAGCGACTGTATCAAGTACTGAGCCAGACTGCACAACAGCAGGGCGTCGATTGGTATAAAGTCCTACTGGTTTTGGGTGACGAGCGCAATGTTCCTGCGGATCACCAGGACAGCAATTATCGTATGATTCGCGAGAACTTGTTAGGCGGCATTCAGATTCCAGATGACAACATACTGACCATTCCCGATCCTGGCGGCGATGCGACGGTGGCCGCTGAAAAGTACGAACGCATTCTGCGAGATCGCTTGACCAAGCGGCCTGATGGCTGGCCAATGCTGGACTGTGTGTTGCTGGGCCTGGGCGACGATGTACATACCGCATCTCTGTTTCCCGACAGCTCGGCACTGACACAGAGCCGACGCTGCTATGTCGCCAACTGGGTAGCCAAGTTGGATTGCTGGCGAATGACCGCTACGTTCCCGCTTGTTAATTCTGCCGAGCGAGTAGCATTTCTTGTGTCTGGTGCCAGCAAGTCGTCAGCACTGCAAGCGTTGTGGCATAGTCCGCATGACCTACACCGCTTTCCAGCTCAAGGCATCGCGCCCCAAAGAGCCGAGTTGAATTTCTTTGTCGACCGGGCGGCTCTGGGTTCGGTTGTTCCGCCGCAGGGATTGGTAGTGGAGACAGATTGATTCGACTATGAAATTTGCCTACCTGGACCCCGCCAGTGGAATCGCCGGCGACATGACGCTGGCGGCGCTAGTGGATGCTGGCGCGGATCGCGCGCATGTTGACTCGCAGATTCAATCACTGGGGTTACCCGGAGTAACGCTGGATTTCGAACCCACGCAACGCTGTGGATTTAGAGCGCTTAAACTGCACGTGCGACACCCCAGCGACCAGGTTCATCGAGGGCTGGGCGACATACAGCGCATCATTGCATCCAGTGGTCTCTCGCCCAATGAGCGAGATATCGCCCTGCGGCTTTTTCAACGCATTGCTATAGCCGAGGCACAGGTGCATGGTCTGCCGATAGATCAGGTGCATTTTCATGAAGTGGGGGCTATCGACTCAATCGTGGATATCGTGGGTGTGGCGGTCGCTGTGGCAAACCTAGAAATCGATCGGCTGTGGTCAGGCCCGCCAGCGGTCGGTAGCGGCAATGTGACCATCGCTCATGGCCTGGTCAGCGTGCCTGCGCCTGCCACCGCGCATTTACTGCGTGGTATCCCCATACGCAGCTCAAACATCCCTGCCGAACTGACTACGCCAACCGGTGCGGCGATTTTAGCTGAACTGGTCGATCAATTCAGTCCATTGCCCAATATGACTATTCAATCGATCGGATATGGGGCAGGCCAGCGAGATTTTCCGCAACAGCCCAACGTGCTGCGAGTATTCATCGGACAGCTCTGGGATTCAAATTTGGCTAACGAACATCACCACAGCAATCACTCTCATCACGATCACTCTCATCACTCTCATCACGATCATGGGCATCACGATCATGGGCATCATGCCTTATGATTGTCCCTTGACGGCCTCAGTTTCAGCAGCCAGTTCTTGTAGCTCCGGCTGAGCAGTCGGTTTGAAATCGCCTACATGCCAATCCAGCTCAGCGACCGCATGATCGTTACGATCGCTACCTCTTCCAGTCTCAATCCATCGCAGTCTCAATCTTGCGAATTGTGCTGAGGTTACACCACCTGAAACAACGATGCGGATGAGATATGATGATCCCTAAAGACCAACTACCCCTATTGATGCTAATCGCCGGCATGGGCGTCATGAGCTGGCTGCTGATCCGCAAACGCGCGCGATCCCGTCGCCAGTTGGATTCGGTTGAATTCGTCAAGACACTGAATTCCAGTCTGGACGGCTCGTTGCCCCCCGCCAAATTCAGCGGGGCAGCTTCCGTCGGGGCGCCCAAAGAGGTTTTACAATGGCAAGTTGAGCTGCACGAGCTAGCCAGACAGCTCAAGGCAGAACTGGACACGAAGATCGTCGTAGTGCGCAAATTGACCGTCGAATATGATCGAGCTGCCGAGCGGTTGGAAAAACTTATTGCACAGGCTCAGCGCCTGCGCGAACCCAACACTGGGACCGCCAAAGACGCCAACGAAAGTCGCGGATCATGAAACACCAGTAGATAATCGTAGTGCCTGCTACTTCACCTACTGCTGCGTCAGGCGGAGACGGAAAGTCGTAGCGAAACTAACTAAGCCACAATTTCTTGAACTACGCGGGCCGGGCGGCCGGCGGTGATATTTTGCAGCTGGTTGTTGTACGGAAAACTCAACTGCGAGCAGTCCAGTCCAAATAGATGCAAAACTGTGGCCTGGAAGTCGTTGGGCGTTACCACATTTTCGACAGCCCGATGCCCGAACTCGTCGGTTGCACCAAAGGTCATACCGCCACGAATGCCGCCTCCGGCCAGCCAGATACTAAACCCCTGGCCGTTGTGATCGCGGCCCGCTTGGTCCGGTGAGCCGTGATTCTGTGTGACCGGTAATCTTCCGATTTCACCACCCCAATGCACTAGCGTAGAATCCAACATGCCGCGTTGTTTCAAATCCGCTACCAATGCAGCCACAGGCTGATCGGTGCGTCGACAAATTGCCGGTAAGCTGCTGTGAATACTACTGTGATTATCCCACGGCTGTCCATTGTGAAACAGCTGCACAAATCGTACACCGCGCTCAACCAATCTGCGAGCCAGCAGGCAGCGAGTTCCATACTCGCGCGTTTCAGGATTGTTTAGTCCGTACATGTCGTGCGTGGCTGCCGACTCACGCGAAATATCAAGCGCATCGCTAGCCGCCACCTGCATTCTTGCGGCCAACTCATAAGTGGCAATCCGCGCCTCCAACTCCCCTTCGCCAGGGTGCGTCGCCAAATGGCTTTGGTTGAGCTGCTGCAACAACTCAAGATTCTGCTGTTGAACGGTCCCGACCAGATGCGTCGGAGGTTCCAGGTTCAAGATGCGGGGCTCACGCGGCCTGAGTACGGTACCTTGAAACATGGCTGGCATGAATCCGTTGGACCAGTTGGTGACTCCGTCCACGGGCAATCCACCTGGATCGGTCAGCACCAGGAAGGCTGGCAAATCCTGCGACTCGCTTCCCAATCCATACGTGATCCATGAGCCCAGTGTTGGCCGCCCAAGTATTCCAGGAATTCCCCCGTGAAAGTAGCGTATCGAAACCTCATGCCCGTTGGCACCGGTGTGCATGCTGCGGATCAGGCACAAGTCATCCACGACCTTGGCGGTGTGCGGCAACAGTTCGGATAGTTCCATGCCGCAGCGCCCACGCGGTTCAAAACGAAAGGGGCTACCTAGCAGCTTCTTGCTGGCTTGGTTAACGAACGAATAGTGGATGTCGCCAGGATAGTCCTCTCCGGAATGGCGCGTAAGTTCCGGCTTGGGATCGGTCAGATCCATGTGCGATGGTCCACCGTGCTGAAACAGGGAGATCATTGCTTTGGCTGTGGGCTGTGCTTCGGGTAGCCGGGGCCGAAGGTCGTTGTGCGGCTTCAGCTTCATCACCGGCGGTGTCGCCTGGCTTTGGCTGGACATCAGCCATTGCAGCGCGAGCCCACCGACGCCCATGCCGGTGCTGGCTAACATTCCACGGCGATTGATCATGTGTCGCATCAGTTCATCCTAGTCGATGTACAAGAACTCATTGCAGCTAATCAGTGTCTGGCAGACGTTGGTCAGTACTTGTCCCGCTGCCGTTTGACCGTTGGCGATCCGCTCGGGCTGTTGGTGGAACAAGGTCAATTGATCGCGAGCCAGTCGCAGGACCGCTTGAAATTCGTCGGGGCTGGGTGGGCGCAACAATATTTGACTCCAGGCCGATATCAGTTGATGCGGCAGCGTGGAATAATCCTCGGCAGGTCCAGCAAAACCAGCCGCAGATTCGAAAACCCGCGCCGGGCCACTGTCGGGGGTGAAAGTTACCACGACGGGCCAAGCAAATGAATCCGACGTCTCGTGCAACTGGCAGTCGACCACAAAGTCCACAGGCTGGCCGGCTGTCACAGCAATTGGGCCAAGTGGCGTGTCAACGCTCCCGTGGAAGGCAGTCCAGGTGCCTTGAGTGCCTTCGGCTATACAGACACGGCCGCAAACACCGTCACCATTTTCGCTGCCATGCTCCAACTTGCCGACGATCGTCACCTGCCCAGACGAAGGAGCGACCCACCGGCGAATGGCGGGATGCGCTACGTTGCCTGGATGCCCACCGTGCGCGGTCAACAGTACCCAGCCAAGTTGCCGGTCAGGTACCTGCCAGCCGCCCTGCCAAGAACTGCCTGTAAAATGCGGTAATGGTCGAAACTGTTCGACTCGCCCACCGCTATCGCTGATTGTGCCAGTACCATAGTGCCAAACCGGCTGTGGCGGCTGCGGAAATTCGATGCGATCCTCCGATGGGCTTTCGTATGACGCAGCAATGAACACGTGCTGCGGCGCATTGGCGCTGGATGATTTGGCTGACTTGTAATCTGCGGCCCTGAAGGCCTGCGAGTCAGCCAAGCGTTTAGATTCAGCGGCAATAAGACCAGAATGTTCGACGATAAAGTCGCTGTTCATCATCAGCAAAGCCTGAGTCACTACAGTGGAGGCCGATCGAGCGTCGCAATTGACCGCCATTACGGGCGCGTCAAACATCTGCAGCATGGCGACCGGTTGAGTGCGACGCCACGAGGCATAAATGCTACGCCGATGTTCCTGCGGATCGATTCGGACTTGTCCAGTCTCATCTTCCAGTACAGCCATCGGAGGCCCATCGCACTCCAGACTCAACTTGCCTGACAATGCCAAAACGCTATCACGCAGCACCTCCGCTTCCAATCGCAGCAGCGGCTTTCGCCAATAGAATTGATTCTCTGGATCGATTGCGTAAGCCTCGGGTCGCTGCGCCGAAGACTGGCGATAAACGGTCGAATTCAAAATCACGCGATGCAGCGCCTTGAGGCTCCAACCGCTGTCGATCCAGTGCAGGGCCAACCAATCCAGCACTTGGGGATGGGACGGTCTGCTGCCCAAGCGGCCAAAGTCTCCTGCTGTGGCCACAATGCCCCGTCCGAAGTGGTGCAGCCAAACTCGATTGATCATCGCCCGTGTAAACAACGGGTGCGGTACGTCCGAACTGGTTAACCACCGCGCCAGCGCCAGTCGTCGCCCCGAAGTAGGCAGCGTCGGATCATCGGGCATAAATTGCACGGGCTGCCCTACTGGAGATAAAACCGACAGACCACCGGGCTCCACTTGGTCGAGCGGCTGATTGAAATCGCCTCGGTAGAACATTTGCGTGGCCGGCAAGTGACCGGGCGGCTCGATGAGCGCTTGAATATACGAGTCCGCTGGTTTGCGTGAGCGAACCTCTGCAATTCGCGCATCGAACTGCTTCAGCTCCTCGGCAGCCTTGGGCAAATACTGGTACAATACTCCAGGAGTTATATTCACGCTCGGGTGAGCGTCCAGTAGACCTCGCTGTTCAGCTGTTCGAGAGTCGGCTGGCTGGTCGTACGCCGCGCGCAGTTGGCTTCGTAGTGGCTCGTCGAATTTGAGCAGCTCTTGGTCGAGTGCCTCACGCATAAACTCTGACTGCTTCTGCTGACGCTCGGCAGCAACTGCCTGTGCTTCCGCTTCGACCTCAGCAGACAGCTGGCGATCGCTGGCGGTGCTCAGCGACACTAAGCGTTCGCCGGGTGTCTTCCAATTCTGCCAGTCGAGCGCCGGGCTAAACACGGCCCGCAACGCAAAATAATCACGCTGCGAGATTGGATCATAGCGGTGATCGTGACATTGGGCGCAGTGAAGACTCGACGCCAACAGCGAGCTGCCCACAATTTGCAGAGTATCGCTGATCGTCTTATTGCGCGCCTCCGGGCTGTTATCGCCACTGCCCGTCCCATCGGCGGCCATACGCAGAAAGCCAGTAGCTGTTAGCAGTTCAATCTGCCCGTCTGTCCAGTCGCCGTTGGCCGGGCCAGCTAGCTCATCACCGGCCAACTGCTCGCAAATGAATTGGTCGAAAGGCCTATCCTGATTCATCGCGCGAATCACATAGTCACGGTAACGCCATGCCCAGGGACGCACCTGATCGGCAACAGTAAACCCATCACTATCGGCGTAGCCAGCTGCATCTAGCCAATGCCGCGCCCAACGCTGGCCATAGGCTGGCGAGCAGAGCAGTTGATCGACCATCTGCGAATACCAGTTTGGATCGGCAGATGTAGTCCAGCGAACAACGTCCGCCGGATTAGGCGGCAGGCCAAGCAGATCATAGTAGACTCGTCGAACAAGAGTCACGCGATCTGCATCCTCGGAAAAAGTCAGGCCCTGGGGCATGTCCTGAGCAATGACAGCATCCAGTCCCGTCCGAATTCGATCGGCTTGTAGCGTTACCTGTGGTCCAGACGGCTGTGGCCGATCAAGTGGCTGATAGGCCCAAAACGAGCGTTCGTGCTCGGTCAATGGAATTCCTGGACCGATCGACTCCGGCTCCGCCGATTCGGTCTGTGCTCCGGCAGCGATCCATTGACGGATGATGGAGACTTTTTCTGGACTCAGGCGAACTTCCCCGGGCGGCATCTGACCGCTGCTGACCATCTGCACTAATAAACTGTCCTCTGGATCGCCCGGCACGATCGCCGGTCCTGAATCACCACCCGCCAGGATGAATCGTGCAAGTCGCAGGTCAAGCGATGCCTCGATCTCGTTGGAGGCGCCATGGCAATCCAAGCAGTACTCGCGGAGGATCGGCCTTACGTTCGTCTCGAAAGTTGCGCTCGGCTGCTTAGAATCTGACGCAGCCGGCACAGAGTGTTCTTGCTCTTCAGCGCGGCACATTGGCGCCAGCAAAAAGGCAGCGGTAACAGCAAACGCTATCTCCCGTCGCAAACATTGACATAGCACAAGGCAAGCGAACCGCACGGTCAATAGTGAGTCAATTGCAATGCGAATTAAAGGCAACGGCATCATTCGGTCGTGTCCATTGGCATCCAAGCGGTTTGAGCATCCTAGCCTCCGACTTCGACGAAACCCAGGATCATTGGCTCCTAGTATAACCGATAGCAATGTCCTCATAATGACGTTTAGCCTGGTGTTCGACAAAGACTTCCCGCAGGTTTGGGGGCAGATTCAGCCCAAATTCGTTTCGATTCTGGCTGATTTTACGTAGCACGGGCGAGGAACCGCATTGCGGCCAGGCGATTGATTCGTTACGATTCGTCGCTTTCAGCGGGGTGTAGCGCAGCCTGGCTAGCGCATCTGCTTTGGGAGCAGAGGGTCGCAGGTTCGAATCCTGTCACCCCGATTTTTTGGGCCTTCAGGCCCAAAAAATAGAGAGTAGAGAAGAGAAAGTAGAGCAGTAGAGCCTCCGCACCCCCGAGTCTTCTAGGGGTGCAGACGTTCATGGCCGCTCGACCTTCTCTTCTCTGCTCGGTCTACTTTCTACTGCTCTACTCACTTCTTCCCGGAGCAGCTGAATGACTTTCCAGTTCGAAAAGCTGCTGGTCTACCAAAAGTCCCTCGACTTCGCCGACGAAGTTTGCACCGCTACCGAGCAGTTCTCCCGCGGTTACGGTTTTCTCGTTGACCAACTCAATCGCGCTGCTCTCTCCATTTCTGCCAACATTGCCGAAGGCAGCGTACGAGTCACGTCAGCCGACCGAAAGAACTTCTTCGGCATTGCACGAGGCTCTGTCCAAGAATGGGTAACTCAACAGAATCAAAGTGAGTTGGTGATTCACCGTCCCAATGGGCAGATTCGCGACAAAGAAAGTTTTGGAAATGATCCTTGTCCGCCGAAAGATGGGACAACGTAGGCTCGAAGCGGTGATATATCTCAGCGAACGACTGAATTGAAAAGCGACCTGCAAAAAGGTGTTCTTGCCCATGGGCTTTCGTTTTCAGCGACCGGACAATGACGACGAATTCAAGCAGTTGTGCCTTCGCTACTACAGGAAGCTCTGGTCGAATGAAAGCCTTCAGCTGTACGCAAAACGTGGTGAGAAGCAGCACTGTCAGTTTGCGGGTTAAAACCAGCCAGTGATTGATGTGGTTTTAGGTGGTCTCTTGGCTTGAGTCGACACTGGTTCCCGGTTTGCGGGTTTGGCCGGTTTTGAAGTTTACGGACGTACCTACCGACTGTTTCGCGGTTGACGCCCAGGACGCGGGCGATGTGTCGATTGGAATGAGCACTGCGGTGCAGTGCGGCGATCGCTGGTTGATTGGCCATTGAAAGATGGTTTGCCATGTTGGGTTCCTCCAGCATGCATCGTGCATGGAGATTCCCAAAGTCAAACTCGCTCCTCGTTGGCAGTGGCCGGCTTTGACCCGCAAATCACTGGCCGGATTTACTGCAAACTGACAGCCGAGATAATCGCGCAAATGCAGATCACGATCAGATCAGTCAATTGGTGTTTGCGGCTCTTGGATCGGACAAGCTCTCGAAGTATTGACTGACCAGTTCGACTCGAACTGCTTTTGCAGGGGACATGATCGGCTCTCCCGTAGACCAAGCGGCGACACAGCTTCCACGGCCTTCGTAGAAAGAATCACGTTGCGCATACCTATGGTCTACCAAAGAAATCAATATCGCGCTAGACTACCTAGGCCGCTTAGCATTGCGCGCTAGCCGTGCCCTCACTTGCCTTTAGAACCAGAGACTTGGGATCGTTTTATGACAAGCCATTTACTCTATCTGTGTGTACTTCCGATTGTACTCCTGCTTCCATCGACCGTTCGTAGCAATGAAGTATTGCTGGAGGCCGAGCAGTTTACCGATCTTGGTGGATGGGATTTGGACCAGCAGTCGATGGATCAAATGGGATCACCCTATTTGCTTGCACATGGACTGGGTGTGCCAGTAAAAGACGCGACAACACAGTGTGAGTTTGCCTCAGGCGGCACCTACCATGTTTGGGTGCGCACGCGCGATTGGATCGCGCCCTGGAAAACTCAAGTTGCCCCTGGGCGATTCCAAGTTGTCATCAACGACAAACCGCTCAGCACCACCTTTGGCACGGAAGGCGCTCAGTGGCATTGGCAATATGGCGGAACCGTTGAAGTAGGCAATTTGGCCTCTATCGCCTTGCACGATTTGACTGGCTTTGAAGGGCGATGTGATGCCATTGTGTTTTCCAGCGATGCGAACTTTTCTCCGCCCAACCAAGAGCCTGAGATGACCGCATTTCGTCGAAGACTGCTGGGATTGCAGGGCGAGCCTGCTGATGGCGGCCATTTCGATCTGGTAGTCGTCGGAGGCGGAGTAGCGGGAAGTTGTGCGGCCATATCGGCTGCTAGACAAGGCTTAAAGGTGGCATTGGTACAGGACAGACCTGTGCTGGGAGGCAATGCCAGCAGCGAAGTTCGAGTTTGGCCAGAGGGACACACTCGTCAAAAGCCGTTTCCTCGCGTGGGCGAAATCGTTGAGGAGATATGTCCGCAGCGCAGTTTTCCAGGAAATGCAAACGCAAAAAACCGCGACCTCTACGAGGATGATCGAAAACTGAAAGTCGTTCAGGCCGAGCCGAACATCACTCTACTGCTGGAACACCGAGTCAATGAAGTTGCCACATTGGATAACGTGATCCAATCCGTGGTTGCGCAAAGCACTAGAACAGCTCGACGGCTTAGATTACATGGGAAACTGTTTGCTGATTGTACGGGAGACGCAACCGTAGGTTATTTGGCTGGAGCCGACTATGTGATGTCAGACGAAGGCTTCATGGGCGCGAGCAATCTCTGGAATGTATTGGATCAGTCCAACCAGAAACAGGTATTGGAATGCGAGTGCAAAGACAAGGAAGCGCTGGCGGCAAAAACTGAACAGGGCGACACCGAAGCTCCGTTTCCTCGATTGCCCTGGGCCATCGACCTGAGTAATAAGCCGTTTCCAGGCCGCCCCGGAGTTAACGCTTTTCCTAACCTTAAAGGTTTGGACAATTTAGGTGGATGGTTTTGGGAAAGTGGGTTTGATAAGGATCCTATCAGGGATATCGAGCGTATTCGCGACCTGAACATGCGGGCCATGTACAGCGCTTGGGATACTCTAAAGAATGTTGACGGCCTTTATCCCAATCACCGCCTGGGCTGGAGCGCGTTTATAGCTGGCAAGCGAGAGTCGCGACGACTTGTCGGCGACGTAATGCTTAAGGCCGACGATTTCCGTGATGGCGTTGTCTATCCCGATCCTGCTTTTCCAAATTCTTGGCACATCGACATTCACCGTCCCAACGAGAAATATCAAGCTGGTTTGGAAGGCGAAGAATTCATTTCAGAATACACTCGCGGCGAGGGTTACTCCTACAAAGGACCCTATTGGGCACCGTATCGATGCTTGTATAGTCGAAACATCAATAATCTGTTCATGGCAGGACGCAATATCAGCGTTGAAAGGGAAGCTATCGGGCCAATTCGTGTCATGCGGACATGTGGAATGATGGGAGAAGTAGTTGGAAAAGCTGCTTGGATCTGCGTCTATATGAATGCTTTCCCGCGCGACGTTTACCATACGCATTTGTCCAAACTGCATGAACTGATGGACAGCCCAGCAGTCATGCGACGCGACAGTCCAATAGACCCATTGCATATACCTGAGGGAGTTACGATTCCCGAAATACCGACCAGAGGTATCAATCCGGCGACACTGCCAGGTATTGTCCTAGATGATTCGACGGCCCAATTGTCTGGAAAGTGGGATGGAAAAGGCAGTTTAGTTGGTTTCGTAGGCGAAGGATATCATTTTTCGAGCGACCAAAATGCATTTGCCAAGTTCCCGTTTTCAGTCCAGCAAGCAGGAAAATATGAAGTCAAAATCAACTGGGGGGCACACTCGAATCGAGCGAAGCGCGCCGAGATAACTGTAGATTCGGTCGAGGGCACTCACACACTGACCATCGATCAGACACAACCTCCGCAAGGCACCAATAACTTTCAATCATTGGGACAATTTCAATTTGATACAGCCCGCAACTACAGTGTGACCTTTCGCGTCTCAGGATCCAAGGGCGTCGTCCACATCGACGCTATTCAACTTCTGCCTGTGCCTTAGTGGCGAACGGGCCCGGGCGTCTGAACAGCCGCGACGCAACTCGTCGAATAGCACTTGATACTTATTCAGCAATAAATTTACCTCTCAAGCGACACACACAAGAATACAGAGATCCTATTGCCATGACAGTTTTCATCCAACACACGTCAATACTCTTTGCCACGGTACAGCTTATCGCTTAAACGTGGGTCGATGCGTCCGAGATGTTCGAAGCGGACTGACAGTCTACGGCGGCACCGTTATCGCTGGCGTTCGTCCTTTACGCAGCCTTTGTCAGATGTCGGCGTGCGCTATAATATTCTTTGATGGAAAGCCAATGTCACTTGAAACCATGCTTGCGCCACTTACGCCCGAAGAGAAGCTAAACGCCATGAACATTCTGTGGCGGGAATTGTCGGAGAATCCCGCTCGCCTAGGCCGCGGGGTTTCGGCGTACGTTGGCGGGATTGGCAGAAGTCAACCAGGTTTGAATGCCGCGTAATTCGTTTTTCCAAGCTTTGGCGGGAATTCTCAGGCTGCAGAAGTAACTGAACAGTAGGTCGAGCGTTTCGTTCATTTCGCGAATTGCATCGATGCGCGCATCTGCATCATATGGATCAGCCTCCTCGTCCACATGAATTCTGGCTGCACTGATTGAAAAGCTCTCTGCTTGTACCGTTAGATCGTACTGAGTGCCATGACGAATGAGCGTCAAACCTGATTTGCGCGGCAGCTTGCCAGATTGCAAGGCTCGGATCGCTTCAGGCAGGTGCATGGGTGATTCTGCTGAGATCGACTCTTTGCCGTTTTCGCCCAAGGGGCATTCTAACGTAAGAGTCTTGTTCATCATCGCGGTAATTTCAGACTGGTCCGGCAAGGTGAACGTGTCGGTCTCGTTGGCCAGCTTCCACCATAACCACACAAAGAACTCGTTGCCCAAGAAGTCTTTATTGTTTAAATCGCTACCCAACCAAGCCAGTTCGGTATGACTCATCTCTTGAACAAATTGAGCCGGGACAGCATCGTCGAGCTCGGAAAGCTTGTCGTTGATGGTTGCCCATTCCAAGGCTAACCTTCCAGCCGTAATTCGCGAAGTTTCAACGCCAAACGCACGTTCCAGCAGCTCCATTGAGTGGCCTATGACGGCCGAACCTGATCCAGCAAAGTAGAGCCGCTGGCCGGGTAGATCCCACAGCAGCGGATAGTGCTGCATCTTGCGAAACTTGCCCGAAGCCGATTCCGCCAGGCTTCGCTGCTCGACTGCCTCTTTTGCTTCTTGACGTTGCTGACGTGTGGGTCGACCGCTGTCGTTCTCAGCAGCTCGAGCCGCTAGTTCCATTTGCATCCAAGCCTTCTTCAACGAGGCTGGTACCTGATTGGTAACGATGCGTACTGAACAGTGCAGCGCGCCGTTAACGATATTTTTGCCTTGGTCAAACGACTGGTCGAGCACATGACCACCACCAAGAAAACCAACTTGGACCGCGTCTTGACTGCCAAGTTCTAATTGACCACCTGCGTAACTGTCCAATATCTCAATATGTTGCTCTTCGAACTTCGTATCTTCGAAACCCGACACGCGAAAACGCTCGAAAGCCAGACTGCCAGCTAGAAAAGGCATGGAAACCTCGGTTGGAGTTAGAGAAAAACCGACGACGAGTTGAGCCTCAGCCCGTAGTGAGCTGGCGAGGAAACCGAAGCGGTGCAAGCGACATCTCTTAAGGTGCGCTCAGCGAAAGGTCGTCCACCAAACAGTTTTGGAGCGGTTGGTGGGTGCCGAGCAGCACTCCTTAGACACAGCCGAGTATCGGCAGAAAGTGTTGAAAAGTCTGTTTATCTCAGATGAGGCATACTAATCGTTCCTGGCGGCTCAAGCAGCTTAATCCACAACATTTCACTCTGGGACTGTAAGCAAGCAGGACTTGAGGGAGGTAGGATGGCGCTGAAGACCTTCAACATGTTTGGCTGTTTCGAGGGCGATACCCGCTGCTTGATAAACCAGCCAGGCTCTATCGGTGACTACTCCAGCGATTGGTCAGATGATTCGCTCGGACTGAGGAGCGTCCATGGGACGGCTACGGTTATTCCAAACCACGCCACCGAGTCCGCAGTCAAAATCAAGGATGTTCCGCTTGGAGCCAGAGTCCAAACGCAGAATCCCAATCGTTACGAGACGCAATACGATCCAGCCAACGAAAGTTTTACTCGTTGGAAGCGAATCTCATTGGAGGTTCGTCACGCCAATGGTTCGGTGGTTGATGCTGAGATATTGCGATCACCACAGTGGATTGAGCAACATCATATCCAGGTCGGCAAAATGTTCTCCTTTGATTTGACGGAAATCAACGTCGATGGGCGCGGGCTAGTTCGCTCGATCAACGATGCACCTGACGTGCTGCCTGGTGAGGGAGCCGTTGTTACCGGACGGTATGCGACGCGGGCGGTAAACAATCGAGTTCGCGTAACGCTGGCCGATGGCACCAGTATCACCGGCACCGCCAATCACCCCGTGTGGTGCGTTGAGCGAGACCAGTGGTCTGGCCTGGGCGAATTGGAACCCGGCCATAATCTACAAGCTCGACATGGAGCGGTAGAAGTTGCCACGGTCGAATTCCTGGACGATGCAGCTCCCGTCTACAACCTGGAGGTAGCAGGTGAGCATGTCTACGAGATTACTGAACTTGGCATCCTGGTTCACAACGCCGATTGGGATTGCGGCAAGTTTTTGAAGCTACAGACCAAAGTGAGAAAGCATGGTAAAGACTCACTGAGTTCCGCGCAACTTGGGCGGTACGATGAGTTGCTGAATATGGTGAAGAACAATTTTATAGGTCAATTGAAGGCTTCAGAAATTGACACACTGGTGTCGGCAGCACCAGAGGCATTAGTTGAAGCAGGAGGCCACCTGCATCACATTTTGCCGAAACTCGGTCGCGAGGTCCATCGTGACCAGATTCTTAAAATACAGCGCAAGCTATGGTTCGACCACGGTATTGATCCCTTCATGAGTTTGGATATCTTTGTCTTTGCTCTGACTAAGGGTGTTCATACCAATCAAGCGATCGAACATGTGCTTAAAGAGCTGGATGTTCTACTAAAGTCGACTAAGAATACGAACAAAGTGCTTGATAGGTTGAAAGAGCTTGGTGGGCAAGCGCAAGATGGCTTTAAGAATCTATTAGGAGCGAGTTAATGAATTTCAAAGCCGAGCTTGATTCAGCGATTGATGATGGCGACCTGGGCGCGATTCGCCGACTACTAGAGCCAAGTGATCTGGAGAGTAATGACTACGACGGCAGCTTGCTTCACTCGGCAGCTAAGTACGGCACCCTTGAGATCGTGAAATTCCTAGTGGAAAGTGGCGCTGAACTTGATAGGCTTGGTGGAACCTGGAAGGCACCTGCGGTAACTTATGCCGCAAATAAAGGAAGGTCAGACATCGTCCGCTATCTAGTAGAGGCGGGCTCGATGCTGGATATGAGCCATGCATTGAACAATCCACTGATGCGAGCTGCTGCCGAAGGGCACCTAGATGTTGTCGAGTATCTGTTAACCACGAACATCGACCGACACGCAACCTACCGAACTCCTGCGGGCATCTTGATCAACGCGTTAGTGAAAGCCGAGCAGGGTGGGCACCAAGAGATCGCGGAACTGCTCAAAGCCCACGGTTGCCATCGACCGGTGGAAGGCGTGGATATCCCACTCTGGGAACCAGCCCCTTCACAGATGGTCAATCAGTCACCCGAATTCAAACGCTCTCAAGAAATCATCCAGTATATGGAGCAGAGGTTTGGTCTTGCTGACGAGGATGGAATACAGGAAATCATTCCTGTGATGGAAGGCATTTCTGTCTCGATCAACATTATTCGCCCCAACGATTTTCACCCCTACTTGGTACTATTTACCAACGGCATGAGCGACTTGCCCATGAAAGTTCCGAAAGGGCAGGAGGCTTGGCAATATGCCGAGCTAGTCATTCACCTGCCGCCGGACTGGAAGCATCCCCGCGAGGCAGGTTCCGACCTGAATTGGATGTGGCCCATCCAGTGGCTACGCAAGATGGCCTATTATCCTCACCAGAGCGATTCCTGGCTGGGACTGCCCGCCGCACTGGTTTCCAGCGACGACCCACCGGTGCCACTTGGACCGAACACCAAGCAAACCTGCCTGCTGATGGTCCCCAACTTTTCCAACCTCAATCCACCGCTGCAGACCAGCGATGGACGCCAGATCAATTTTTTCACCGTCGTTCCGTTGTACACTGAAGAACGCGATTATGAACTAGAACATGGCATGCGACCGTTTTTTGAGCAAATTGCCAAGCATGAAATTCCCTTCACTGTCGTCCCGGATCGCCCCAATTTTGCGGAGAAGTAGGTGAGTCAATTGGGGCTGATTGCGCGGTGGCTAGTAAAATGGAACGACACAAAATGCACCATGTAAGCCCGCAGACTTGCTCTGCGGATTTTTCGGCTTCCTGCTACCTGGCGGCGCAATAAAACCGGCCGGTGTTTACATGTGCCTTGGCAATGTAGCGAGTAACCGAACGATCTGCGGGATGTGCCTGGCTGTCGCATCGGATAACGATTTTGTCGACAGTCGGCAAACGCACGGAAGGCAGGACCATTGGCGATCAGCCAGTAGTGTCAAATTTTTTAGGTTATTAACTGAGGCGAGTATGAGCATGCATTGCAATTTGCTACCTGAACTGGTTCAACCGTCCTGCGTCACTTCTGCAGTTTCGTGCTAGGGTGCTGCAGAGCTTACGTCCGCGCATTGGAGCGTTCTAGCGGGATGTCCCGGTGGAGCGTTGACGTAGGAGCAAATGTCACGCTATACGAGGCAATACAAGTCCGCGCTGGACTGAATGGGGGAATTCAAATTCTTGGCTCGTGCCAAACGATCAATGGACAGGATCAAATCCTTGTATACGCCATGAAGACACCAGCAGATGGGATATTCTCCAATGCAGAGGATTGGGACACTGAGGGAGATGTACAAGGAACCTCAGGCACTAAATCGGTACGATGAAGTTATCTCAAGTTTATTCAGACTGAGGCCGGCGGAAGTCTCAGCTTCCATCTCGTGCCGTGGGCCTTGACACTCACCTTTTGGCCAAACTCATAACGCTGTCGGACCTTGCCCTTGCTGATGCACTATACCTCTGGTTCATGTAGAGAATACAGTTTCTGGCTGTCCGTTGGCTGCTGCGTAGGCAAACGCTCACACAGCAAGAGGCGTTGCTCTAATCGCAAGTCGGGCTGGGGCACTTGCCGGCGAAAGTCTCGCAGGACTCGGCCAAGCCAGGTTCGTAGTTTGCATAGCTGCGCTCGCATCCGCTTGTGCGGTTTGGCATGCGCGTAGCGACTGACACTGATGGCTGCATGTTTGGCTACTCGAACATAGGTTTGTCGCAGCTTGACTCCGCGAAAGGCAGCGGCCCTTCGCAAGTTTAACGATCGCTTTGAAGTAAAGTTTGGAGTCGGTGGGATAGCTGATGTTCTTCTCTTGTACTGTAGTATCAACGGTCACTTGCGCTAGCTGCTGTGGGTTGAGCTGCTTCTCTCGCACTGCCAAATCAATGGTCCCTGTCAGCAGCAAGCCCAGCCGCTCGGCTCCCAGGCGATTACGCCATTTGGTTAGCGAGGTGGCGTAGATCGGTGTCTCATGCGGCATCGACTCGAAGTCGCATAAGTATTGCCAATACGGATTCTCAACCCAACGCTCCAACAGGGCTTCGTCCGAGAGGTTCATCGCATGCTTCAAGTACAGCAGGCCCGCCATCAAGCGTACGGCTTTGGCCGGCGCTCCGAAGTCCTCACAGTAGGCATCTTCCAAAGCCAGCTGGAGACGCTGCCAGTCGATTCTGTTGGCCAGGTTAACCAATGGATGAACTGGATTGAGTATCTGACAAAGTGGGCTTAGAAGAGACTCAGGCGCGTCGATACAGGCTTGATTTTCGGCTTCATGCCACTGCTCCATTTTGCAAGGTTTTGACGTTCACGAACTCATTACCTTGCAATTTTAGCGCGCACTAATTCCGTTAAACCCCAATCAAATCAAGGTGCTGCGGAATTTTCAGAGCCGACTAAGTAAGAAATGTTCGGCCCTTCCCGTCTTCGATGGTAGGCGAAGTATCGGTACTACGGCCTCTGCTGACTTCTGCGAGTGTGCGAGATCGAGATGTCTCGAGCGGCCCTGGCTTGCAGTCGTGTTTACTTATTCCCAAGGAGGGTCGGCATAGATGGTCGCGTACTTTGCGTTGACTTCAATTGGCTCGGCAATACTGCACACGATCGGCGGCAGCGTTTGTCGCTGTGGTTCTCTCGCCATCGAATCGTTAGCCTTAAGTACCGATGCACGCTCTCTTAGTTGCTACTGGGTTGCGTTGAGGCGTTGTCAGTCCGGTCCACCTGCGATTGGAGATAGATCCATGAATGGGCCAAATCACTGGCCTTGCAGAGTAAAGGCAGGTCAGACGAACCAAGCGGGCAGTCACGACAATTTGCAGTTGTAGACGCGGGCCACTCCCGGCCGCATGCCCAGTGACGCGTTCATCCCCTTGGAAACATAAATGAAGGGATGGGGAGGCTGGCCGCGAAGATCGCGGACGACGATTCGGGCTAGGCGGCGCCCCCCAATGGATCGCATGCTGGGCGGTCTGAGGATAGTGGCTGCCCTGCGGATCCGGGGATGGCGGGCACTGTTCCGTGTTGCACAGACGTTTGTCCTGAAGCGTTCAGAGTTGGGTTACACCACTGCTCCGAACAGTGCGCCGACCCCAGCCGTCAGGGCCATTGCCAGCGCTCCCCAGAAGGTAACTCGGATGGCGGCCTTCGTGACCGGAGCTCCGCCGGCGTGGGCACCGAAACCGCCCAACAGCCCCAGAAACAGGATGGATGTGGCGATGACGACGGGGATCAATACCGTCCGTGGGGTGACAAGGGCGGTAAGCAGAGGCATCGCGGCACCGATGGCGAAAGTTCCCGCCGAGGCCAAGGCCGCCTGAATGGGCCTAGCGGTTGTCAGATCCGAAATGCCTAATTCGTCACGAGCATGGGCTGCCAGGGCGTCGTGGGCCATCAGTTGATCGGCCACTTGTCTGGCCAGCGCCGGCTCTACTCCGCGGCTAGCGTAGATCGCCGCCAGTTCGTTCCGTTCCGACTCATCCTCAGTTGCCAGCTCTCTTCGCTCGCGATCCAGGTCGGCTTTTTCTGTATCCGACTGCGAGCTGACAGAAACATATTCCCCAGCCGCCATCGACATTGCGCCGGCCACGAGCCCCGCTACGCCCGCAACCAGTATGTCACTCGCGGTAGAATGTGCCGCCGCCACACCGACGACCAGACTCGCCGTGGACACAATGCCATCGTTCGCCCCCAACACCGCGGCTCGCAACCAGCCAATACGATTCGTTCTGTGTCGTTCTCTATGTTGGACATACATGCGGGTTGCTCCTTGATACTCAGTTAAATCCACTTCACTCGTAGCAGCCAGGTCTTGATCAGTTGCGTCAAGACGACGTAGCTCAACAGGGTTATCACCATCAGCGGCCAGTACAAAGGAGGCAGCGTCGTGAATCCCAGGTAGCGGCCCAAAGGCGACGCGGGTATTGCGATTCCGATTCCCAGAACGCAGGCCGACGTGAAGATCAGCAGCCAGGACGCACGACTCTGAAAAAAAGGAATCCGGTTGGTGCGGATGACATGGATGATCATCGTTTGAGTCAAAAGGCTTTCCACGAACCACCCGGTCTGAAACAGGCTCGCACTGTGAGCCGCTGCCTCGGGGGTCGAGACGTGCCAGCAGTTGAAAACGTACAGCATCATGAAAAACGTGGTGTAGTCGAAAATCGACGAGCAGGGACCAATGAAGACAATGAAGCGAGTCAACTGGCGGATGTCCCATGGACGCGGCTTCTCGACCTGTTCAGGGTCGACATCGTCAGTCGGGATCGCTGTCTGACTGACGTCGTAGAGCAGATTATTGGCGAGAATCTGAATCGGAGCCATCGGCAAGAACGGGACGAAGACGCTGGCCCCCAGGACGCTGAACATATTGCCGAAGTTGCTGCTGGCCCCCATGCGCACATACTTCAGAATATTCGCGAAGACCTTGCGACCTTCCACGACGCCCGCTTCCAGTACCATCAACGACTTTTCGAGCAGAATCATATCTGCCGACTCTTTGGCGATATCGACGGCAGTGTCGACACTGATACCGACATCTGCCGCCCGCAAGGCCGGGGCGTCGTTGATTCCGTCTCCCATGAAGCCGACGATGTGCTGACGTGATTGCAGAGCATGAATAATCCGCTGCTTGTGCGCGGGCGAGACCCGTGCGAACAGCGTGGTCTGCAAGGCGGCTTCTGCCAGTTGATCATCGCTCATCGCCTCGACGTCGCTGCCCAGCAGAATGAACTCTGTCGATAGTCCGACCTCCTTGCAGATTTTGCGGGCTACCAGATCATTGTCGCCGGTGACCACCTTGATTGCCACGCCATGACAATGCAGCGCCTGTATGGCCTTCGCCGCCGTTTCCTTGGGCGGATCGAGAAACGCCACGTAGCCATTCAAGATCAGGTCCGACTCATCTGTCTGGGAGTACGGCGTCGCGTCTCCTGCGACGACGCCCCGTGGTGGGATGTCTTTGCTGGCTATTGCCAGCACTCGAAAACCGTCGGCCGAGAGCCGACCATATTCGTGCTTGAGCGTCTCGATGTGGGCGTGGTCCATCGGGAAGAGCTGGCCATCCAGTTCAAAACTGTTGCAACGCGGGAAGATGGCCTCGGGGGCTCCCTTGCTGATGATGCGATCTTTGTTTTCAGGCGTGCGGACCACCACCGACATGATGCGCCGCTGAAAGTCGAATGGGATTTCGTCCACTTTCGCGTACTCGGGAATGTTTGCGTGGGTGTGCGTTTCGGTATGCGCCAGGACCGCTCGATCGAGGACGTTCTTGAGACCGGTCTGGAAGTGGCTGTTCATGTACGCAAGCGCGAGCACGCCGTCATCTTCCTTCAACGCCACATCGCAGTGTCGCTCCAGAATGACGCGGTCGATCGTCAGGGTGCCAGTCTTGTCGGTGCAGAGTACGTCCATGGCCCCCAGGTTCTGAATAGCGTTAATCCGCTTGACGATGACCTGCTTACGGCTCATGGCCAGCGCGCCCTTCGACAGGCAGACCGTGACGATCATCGGCAGCATTTCCGGCGTCAGCCCCACCGCCACAGCGATGGCAAAGAAGAAGGCCTCCGTCCAGTTGCCCTTGGTGAGTCCGTTGATCAGGAACACGAGCGGCACCATCACAAGCACAAATCGCAACATCAGCCAAGTGAATTCAGCAATCCCCTTGTCAAACGCCGTTTCCGCCGGTGGCTGCGTGACTAACGGGGCCATGCTCCCCAGGTAGGTGTCCGCCCCAGTCGCCACGACTACCCCTGTTGCGGAACCGCTTTCCACACTGGTGCCCAGAAACGCAATGCTGGTGAGTTCCACGGCAACCGTTGTCTGCGCGTTCTTCTCGATCTCGAATTTCTCGACGGGGAAACTCTCCCCGGTCAGCGATGCCTGACTGACGAAAAGATCCTTAGCTGCGATGATACGTATATCGGCGGGAATCATGTCTCCGGCGGCGAGCTGTACCATGTCACCGGGAACCAACCGGGCAACCGGAACCTCCTGAGGCTGGCCGTCGCGGATGACGGTGGCCTTGACCGAAATCAGGGCTCGGAGTTTGGCGGCAGCACTGTCGGCCTTAGACTCTTGAACCAGCTTCAAGCCCACACCCAGCAGGATCATCAGTGACATCAAAAGCCCTGCGCGGACATCGCCGGTCGCAAAAGAAATGCAGGCCAGCACGGTCAGCAACAAGACGAGCGGATTGATGATCGCCCGGTAGATGAGTCTGGTGATTCCCGGTCGCTGGTCTTTAGCGAGCACGTTTGGGCCATGCTCGGCTAGACGCTCGGTGGCTTCTGCGGCTGTCAGTCCCGAAGTTCGAGTCGCTATCTGGTCTAGTAACGCTGCGGCCTCGATCGTCGCAGCCTGGACCACCGCCTGCGAAACCTGAATCTCAGGCTTCTCACGGTGAATTGCGGCAAAAACGTGTTTGGGTAGTACGGAGGTTGGCATCAGGGCCATGCAATCTCTTGACAAGTCAGTGACTACGCGCAGTCACTAGATAAATGTCATTCTACAACAAGATGCTGCGCAGGAGCGTAGCTCGCGCACGGCAGGCACCGCCATGCAAATCAAGTGGTCAACAGCAGGCCCACACGACCAGATCGGGGCACCTGCATAAAACGGCACGTTGGCGAGCAAACCGACAGGACGGTCTTTCGTAAGTCTTGCTGGCAAAAACCAATGAGTCCAGCTCCGACTCCACATCCGTTGAACCTGGACCACCGTGCCGGCGGCAAGGACACGGCTGTATGCTGCGCAGGTACAATCGCGGGTGTGACTTCGCAGGAATTGGTCACGGATCTATTTTTAGCGGTACACGATATTGAGCTTACCAATCCGCGCGTTCCGGGGCTCTTTGTGCAACGGTTAATTATGCCCGCTTTCGACCGATGAATTGCACAACCGCAGCTAAGCCAGTATGGTGTTTGCCTTCGAAGACCTCCCGATCCACCTCGTGTAGCACAAGCGGTTCAAGATTTGAGAATTCACGCTCAATTTTGGAAACGGTCATCAACATGTCTCCATTCTTGGGGCCACCTGTATTGCGGTGCAATTGATTTTCGGAATACGCCTCCAGGAGCAGCAGACCATTGGGCATCAGGCATCGTTCAACCAGGGGGTAGAGACGGTTTCTGATGTTGCTTGGCAAGTGTGCCGAGATGGATATTACGGACATATAGCTGTCGGCTGCTGGATTGTATGTTGCCAGGTCGGCCACTTCGGTCCGTATGTCAACTCGCTTTAAACCGGCCAGCTTTCGCGCTTTCGCTAGCCCAATCGACGACCCATCGACACACGTAACCTCTAATCCGAGGGAAGCCAAGAAGACCGCATTCCTCCCTTCGCCTTCGGCGAGTGATAGTACCGGTCCTCGAAGCTTGGAGGAATGTTCAACTAGAAACTCGTTGGGATTGGTACCATAGATGAATTCTTCGGCCGAGTAGCGATCATTCCAGTCAATGCGGTTCACAGGCTCTCTCACTGGCATATCGCCCCGCATCACGGGGCAACGGGAGTTGACATTGATCACGCAATCCACTGGCCACTGCCGCTCCCGCGCATGGTACGCCCAGCATGGGCGCAAATTCGTGGGGTGAAAGTCCCCTGTACGAAAATGGGAATTGACTGGAGGACAGTATACCAATTGTAACCAATCTATACAAAGTACTAGGCTGTGCTGGTGGCCGTTTGGGGACACAGTGCTGTGTCCCCAGCGAAAGCCCCGCCGCACGCATTACGTGTTGCATGGTGTGGCTTCCGCTAACGGCGATTTTTGCGCTCGAATCAGTTAGCAATCCGAACAATTTTCATGCCAATTCCACCAACTCCGCAGCGTCGTCTCACTTACAGACTTCGTTGCGAATTAAGCGCCACTGGTATTTCGAAAGACAGTCCATCATAGTCCTTTGCCATGATCGCTTGAATGCCCAAGAAGCGACAGCTTGAGCCGTTGGAGCGGCAATGCGATATTGTGATTGCCGTGTCGCTAGATCATCCGCAAACCCCATCTTAATGCGCCGATTATCCAATTCCGGAACCAAGCGATTGATGTAAAATCCACCGACATCTTTGGCGATGGGGTTCGAATCGCCAACAAGCCCTTCTTCGCGGCGTTTCAGCCGTATTGGATCAGCATCATCTTGATCCACTGCGAGCGTGTGTTGATTTTGCGAGTCAGGCGTCCGCGTTTTTGCGGTGTGATTCCAAGCTTCAGAACGTACCGCCGCGCATGGGAACGATCCATCCCAAGTTCTACTGCGAAATGTTTTTGCAATCCGTATTCTTCTGCCATGGGTTCCCTGATCTGACCGACAAACTGCTATTAGGCAGATACCCTCAATGGGAGTGTCTGGGATTAACATCTGCCTCTCGAATTCTAAGGTACCCATTTTTTTAGCCAATCAGCGGATTGTTCCAGCAGGGACTGGTGTACAACACAGACTGGCGATGTGTTGCGTAGCGGGCGTATTGTGCAGCTGAATGTTAGACGGGGTGAGCGGGGCGTCTGGGCTGCGGGATTAATAGGGGGCGGGCTCAGGTTGCCAAAGGTATAAGAAAGTGGGCAACGCGCTGCGGTCCAGGCCGGGAACCTTGAGCGGTATGAGCGACGAAAGCGTGGGAGTGTTGGGGGACATGTCGAGTGCCGTGTAGGCGCGGTCGTTGTCGCGTCTGAGCATCACGACGGTGGCACCTTCGGCTAAACCGGCCAGCGAACGAGCCTCCTGGATGGCGTCGTCCAAGTAGCCGACTCGATCGACCAGGCCCGCTACCTGGGCCTGTGTGCCAGTGAGCACGCGTCCGTCAAACAACTCTTGGCTGCCGGTGGAAAGATTACGCCGCTGACGTATACGTTCAATAAACCGCTGATGGAACTGGTCAGCGATGCTTTGCAATGCGGCGCGCTCTTCTTCGGACATGACCCGATTGGGTGACCCCATATCGACTCGATCGCCACTCTTGACCGGAATAGGTGTGATCCCGAACTGGCCCAACATGTCTTCTAGGTTATACACGTTTAGAATGACGCCGATGCCACCCACCAAGGCGGTGGGGTGAGCGATCACGGCGTCGGCTCCGGCGGCCAGGTAATAGGCACCACCAGCCCCAACCTCCATCAGGCATGCTACCACCGGCAGGTCGCGCTGGCTGACAAGTTGCTCCAAGTCGCGGCTCATCATATCCGAGGCGGTCACACCGCCACCACCACTATTGATTCTGAGTACGACCGCGCGAATTGTCGAATCAGCAGCGATGGCGTCCAGTTTTTCACGAAATAGCGCTACGGGGTTTTCTCCCATCGAACCGAGGCCACTCAGATTGCGGTTGACCAGCCAACCGTCTACATCAATTACGCAAATCCGGCCGGTGCCAGTGCCTGAATTAGAATAGACCGGCACGCTAACCAACCGCGAGGCGGTGTTGTCGGTGCGCATGGACGTGGCAACGTCACCCGTCATATTCATGTTGCCACGCATGGTCATGTCCCCGGCCATCTGCATTTGGCCATTCATGTTCATATCACCGCGCATCAACGTTACCAGCGGCCGATTGCGGCAACCTGTTGCCAGGAGCACAGCCGCTAATACGACTATCAACCGGCTGATCATTTGCATCTTAAAGAAACTGGTAGTAGTGGTCATCGCCATCAAGCAGGTATGCGTCGGCCAGCGCGACGGGGTGTGATCGACTTGGCAACCCAGTACGACCGAGGGCTGAGTGGGAACACGACCATTAGAAGACATCCAAGTGAACATGCTTGTTCCAATCCAAATCCTCGCTCAAAGTGCCAGACGCTGTGGCAACTAAAGCTGCGAGCTGCAAAGTCCAGGAAGCTGTTACCACCCAAAAGTATGGTGCTGGCCGTCGTATTCGATGCGAGGCGACTGCTTTGTTATCGGAGAAACAGCAACAGGAAATACTGCCTAGGTTTCTGAGCGGTTATCCCCATACCGTACTGCCCTATCATCGCATGTCTCCTAAACTGAAACTTCGGAAAAGTCCCCCCAGAGTGCGGCATTAGATGGCTTCGTTGCCATGGATAGATTTAGAAGCCTTTGCCGCCAAGTCGATTAGATGTCCGCACCGGCTGGTTGCTTCGCCAATTGCGAGGCACCGCTCAAACTGTTCGTGACGGAGAGTGTCACCCGTGCGTTTTGGTGGTTTGATAGTAAAGAACTTGGCTCGCCGGCCCACTCGGTCTCTGCTTACATTGCTGGCGCTGGCCACGGCAATCATGGCGGTTGTTTCGCTATTTAGCGTTGCCAAGGGGTTCACGCGTTCCTTCGCAGACGTGTACGCTGCTCACGGCGTAGATATTGTCGTCTCGCGCCAAGGCAGCGCCGACAGACTTAGCAGCGCAGTCGATTATTCGTACGTTCAGCAGATTGCCGATTTGCCGGGCGTCAAGCGCACAGCGGGCGTGATGCTGGAGACGTTATCCCTTGAAGAGCAAGGAATTTACGGCATCCCCACCATGGGCGTTGCGCCAGATAGTTGGATGTTGGAGCAATACAAATTCGTAGGACAGCGCTTGGACGGTCCCCAACTGCCCGCTGGACAAGCCGAATACGACCCGGCCAAGACTGTGATGTTAGGCACGCATTTGGCCGAGCGAGTCGCGCTGGGCGTTGGCGAGCGTTTGATGCTGTTCGAAGAGCCGTATGTAATCACCGGAATATTCCAGAGCACCAGCACGTGGGAAAATGGATCGATGATCTTGCCGCTGGCGACACTACAACAATTGACCGACCGGCCTGGCCAGGTGACGTACATCAACGTAGTGTTGGATCGTGGGCCATTGTTTGGTGAGGACGTCCATCAAAGTCAGCCTGACCGAAAACCTGAAGTCCATTTGTCTTCTGCGCAATTGGTCGTGGCCGCCATTGAAGGCCTGGACAAGCGGCTGTTGGCGCTAACGACATCTGAGTATGTCGAAACGGATACACGCATGCAGATCGCTCAGGCAATGGCTTGGATGACGTCGGCTATCGCGCTGCTGATCGGCGCGATCGGAACGCTGAATACAATGTTGACGAGCGTCCTGGAAAGGACCAAAGAAATCGGCATTTTACGGGCTATCGGTTGGTCGCGGCGAAGAGTCGTGGGGATGATCGTCGGTGAATCGTGCGGGCTGTCGTCGATCGCCTGCGTGCTTGGCATAGTCTTTGCTCTGGGTCTGACCAAGCTGCTCAGTTCAGCGCCAGAAGCCCGCGGTCTGATTAGCCCACACTTTGATGCGTCCGTGCTGACCCAGGGAGTGGTATTAGGGTTGGGCATCGGTCTGCTGGGTGCCGCATTGCCGGCGTGGCGAGCGGCTCAACTGCAACCAACGGAGGCCTTTCGCGACAATTAGGCTAACAGTCACTTGGATTACAACCCCAGCGACCTTCACGGGACAGTGGAGACTTATCGCATCCATCGCTTGGTGACGGTGGCTAGCATTAGGGAATTCGCCATAGTACCTCATCAAACTATTAAGAATAAGCGCAGGCAGAAACCAGTTTAGGCTGACACCATGACATCAAAGACGAATCCTCCTGCCCTGGGCGGTCAGGTACCTAGTAGTATTGCAGAGCCGATTGCAATTATCGGGATGGGGTGTCGGTTGCCGGGCGGCGCCGACGATTGGCAGACCTATTGGCGGATGCTTGAGTCGGGCATGGATGCAATTTCCGAGACTCCGCCCGATCGCTGGAGTCTGCAAAAATTCTACGTGCCCCACAAGTCATTGCCCGGCAAGACGCAAAGCAAGTGGGGCGGCTATGTTCGCAACATCGACCATTTCGATCCTCAGTTGTTTGGCATCTCACCGCGCGAAGCGGCCAGCATGGATCCGCAGCAACGGATGTTGTTGGAATCGGCCTTTCGAGCCATTGAAGATGCTGGCCAGCGTGCCGACCGGCTGGCGGGACAGCCGGTAGCTGTCTTCATTGGTATTTCGAGTTTCGATTACGCCGTGGCCGGTCTGAGCTTTCAAGATCGGGGAGTCATTGATGCCTATAGTAACACTGGAGGATCCTCCAGCATCGCGGCCAACCGCATATCCTACTGTTTTGATCTGCGCGGTCCCAGCGTCGCGGTCGATACAGCCTGTTCGTCATCGCTGGTGGCGGTACACATGGCCTGCGAAAGCATCTGGCGCGGTCAGGCCAGCATGGCTCTGGCCGGCGGCGTGAATGCTCTGATTCTGCCCGATTTCTACGTGGCCTTCAGCCAGTTGGGCGTGATGTCGCCCGACGGTCGCTGCAAGACGTTTGATGCTCGCGCTAACGGCTATGTGCGCAGCGAAGGCGCCGGAGCGGTTCTGCTGAAGCCGCTGCGGGCTGCGCTGAGTGACAAGGATCCGATCTACGCAGTCATCCGCGCTACGGCACTCAATCAAGATGGACGAACACCCGGAATGACTGTGCCCAGTCAAGCTGCCCAAGAGGCACTCATCCTGGCTGCCTGCCAACAAGCTGGTGTGTCCCCCAGCGAACTGCAATATGTCGAGGCGCACGGAACGGGCACTCCGGTTGGCGATCCCATCGAAACCAAGGCGATCGGCAGTGTCGTCGGGCAGGGCCGCGACCCCCAGAATCGCTGCTGGGTGGGATCGGTCAAGACCAACATCGGGCACTTGGAGGCCGGTGCAGGCATCGCCAGCCTGATCAAAGTTGCTCTGTCGCTACATCATCGGCGGATTCCTCGCAATCTTCACTTTCGGCAGGCCAATCCAGAAATTGACTTGGCGGCTCTGGGGCTGCGAGTGCCAACGCAGACTGAAATTTGGACTTCAGATCGCTCCCGGTTGGCCGGCATCAACGGCTTTGGATACGGCGGTGCTAACGCGCATGTGATTATCGAGCAAGCGCCGGAGTCGGCAGCACAAGTCCATTCGATTACGCCGTCACGAACCGTTCCGGCAACTGCCCTCAGAACTAAAGTCGTTGCGTCCGGTCCATCGGCAGCGAGCACAACAAGTGCTGGTGTTACAACTGAAGCGACCGAGACCGCTCCTCCGGTCCTGCTACCACTTTCGGCTCGGTCACCGTCCGCTCTGCAACAGTCCGCTAGTCAGTTGTCTGCATGGTTGTCCGCAGCCGGTGCGGGCTATCACCTGGCCGAGGTGGCTGGATTAATGGCGCACCGCCGCACGCATTTCGACTGCCGCTGGGCTGTCTGCGCGGCGGATCATGAGAGCATGATTGACCAGCTACAAACGTTGGCCAATTCCACTCCATCGGAGACCGCACAGGAAACATCCGCTGCTCAATTATCTCGTGGTGCGGCATTCGTTTGCAGCGGTCAGGGACCGCAATGGTGGGCGATGGGACGTGGACTCATCAAGCACTCGCCGGTCTTTCGGTCAATGCTCAAACGCTGCGATGCGGAATTCTCGCGCTACGGAACGTGGTCGCTTTTGGAGGAACTAGAACGATCCGAAAGCACGTCGCGCATGCAGCAGACGTCGATCGCTCAGCCGAGTATTTTTGCCATTCAAGTTGCATTAGCGGCATTGTGGGAGAGCTGGGGCATCAAACCCACTGCAGTGGTCGGTCATAGTGTGGGGGAAATCGCTGCGGCCTACTTGTCGGGCGCATTGAGCTGGGAGGATGCCTGCTGTGTCGCCTTTCATCGTGGACGCACGATGGACCTGGCCAGCTCACAGGGTGCCATGGTGGCGGCTGGTCTCTCCCCCGATCAAGTTCCGCAGTGGATCGAAGGACTGGAAGCTCAGGTATCGTTGGCGGCAATCAACGGTCCAACCAGCGTCACGATCTCCGGGGCTGCGCCGGCCATAGCACAGCTTGCCACGCGTCTGGAGTCTGCGGCCATCTTCTGTCGCCGATTGGCGGTGGAATACGCGTTTCATAGTCCGCAGATGGATCCGGTGCGTGACGAGCTTCTGCGCAGCCTGGCTCACTTGCGACCTCGGACAGTCCATACCACGTTGGTGTCCACCGTGACCGGACAGCCAATCGACGGCAGCCAATTGGGAGCGGACTACTGGTGGCAAAATGTGCGTCACAGCGTCCGCTTTGCCGACGCCATGTATCGACTGGCAGAGATGGGCTATGGTGTAGCGGTCGAGCTTGGGCCTCATCCTGTGTTGGCTTACTCGATCAATGAATGTTTCCAAGCTGTGGGATGTCATGTGCACAGCGTTGCTTCGCTCAATCGCCAGCAAGGCGATCTGTGGTGCATCTCGAAATCACTGGGAAGTCTGTATTCGCTGGGCTATGACATTCACTGGGAAGGTTTCTACAACCAGCCCACGCGCAAGTTGCCACTGCCCACCTACCCGTTTCAAACCCAGCGCTTGTGGAACGAGTCGCTTGAGTCGCAATGGACGCGCAACACCGCCGCAGTTCATCCGCTGCTCGGCGAGCCGGCCGATCACCAGCAGCCGGTATGGCAGCAGCGAGTGGATCTGAAGCTGCAAAATTATCTGGCCGATCATCGCGTGCGGGGCAGTGTGATCTACCCGGCTGCGGCCATGCTGGAGACCGCCGTAGCCGCTGCATACCAACTTTCACTTGGCGCAGACCAGCCGTGTGCTGAAGTGCGACTTGAACGCCTGCGACTACACAACCCCTGCCTGTTAGCCGATGATCAACCGCAGTGGATTGAAACTCGCTGGAACGCCGATCGTCGGCAGCTAAACTTGGGCTTTCGCAGTTGCAAGCTTTCGGCGTCCGGTGAAGCGGCACAGTGGAGTTCACTGGCGACAGTCGAGATTAGCGCGCAGCCTTTGCCGACCACAGATCAAAAAGCTCAATCGCAGAGGCTTGAACAGACTAGAAGCCGTTGTCTGCGGCAATTCACAGCCCAGCAGCTCTACGACTACTGTGCGCAGCTCGGCCTACAATACGGGCCTCAATTCCAAGGTGTTGTCAGCGGAGTTCAACGCCCTGGAGAGGCCTTGGCCGAAGTTGTGCTGACCAAGTCCATTGACCCAAGTGCGTACGTGCTACATCCCGCGCTGCTGGATAGCTGCTTCCACGTGATGATCGCAGCCGACAGCAGTTTTGACCATGCACTGGATGGGCTTTATTTGCCTGCGGAGTTGCGGGAAATCTGGGTGTACTCACGCAGTTTACCCAGCGGTAGTAAATTGCTGGACACTGCAACTACCAGTGACGAGGGTCAGGCAACGGGATTCTGTGGCCAGCGGTTGCTAGTGCATGCGCGCGTCTTGCGCAAGACCGCTAAGAAAATGTGGTGTGATTTGGATATCACCACGATTGACGGTCAGCCGCTAGTGACCATACGGGGTTTTGAGAGTCATCGTGTACTCAGCCCATCTACCATCCAGCAGACGGAGGACTTGATCTACAAATTCCATTGGCAGCGATCTGCGTTGCCGAACCTTAGGGAATCGCAGGTTGCAGCGTCAGAGCAGCGATGGCTCGTGTTTATGGACGAAGGCCATGTGGGCCAGGAGATTTGTGAACGACTTCGCGCCAGCGGCAGGCAGGTGGTGGAAGTCTATCAAGCCAGCTCGCACGTTCCTCAGACGCCAGCCAGACAGTTTCATCAGTTCAATCCCGAAAGTCGCCAGGATTTCGTGTCACTCCTGGAGCGGTTTGCATCCGCACCACTGACTCACGCGGTCTATCTGTGGGGGATGGATGTGCCCGCAAATGATGTGCTGAACTGTACATCGCTTCGGTCGAGTACCTTATTGACCACCTTGGCACCTTTGCATTTTGTGCAAGCGTGGGAATCCATTGAAGCCCTAGGCAGTGCCAACTTCACCATCGTTACCCGTGGTGCCCAGTCGGCCGATGACGCTCCTGAACACTGTAACGTTGCGCAAGCGCCGCTGATCGGCATGGGGCGCGTCATTGTCAACGAGTATGGCCGGCTGCGCAGTAAGTTAGTCGATATGCCGGCCACGCTGCGCGCTGGTGATTTCGATCAGCTTTTCGCCGAGCTACTAGCTACCGACGACGAGGATGAAGTCAAATGGCGGGATGGTCACCGTTGGGTACAGCGATTTGTGCAGCAGCGCGATCAAGCCCTGGGAAATGAGGCCTTGAGTCAACTGCCCTTCCAACTGCGACTTGGAAAATCCTCGGGCGTGGAAGAGCTGCGTTACGAAACGAAAGCGCGTGGCCCATTGCAGCCAGGCCATGTCGAAATCGAAGTGGTTGCTGCCGGATTGAATTTTAGCGATGTGATGAAGGCCCTGGACCTGTATCCAGGCTTGAACGACGCCGTGGTGGATCTGGGAGCCGAGTGCTCTGGGAAAATTGTGCGGGTCGCGCCCGGCAGCCGGTGGAACGTCGGAGATGAAGTAATGGCTGTTGCCCCAGGCGCTTTTAGCAGCCACGTGATTGTCGATGAACAGCTTGTAGCCCGTAAACCCTGCAACCTGAGCTTCGAGCAGGCAGCCGCGATCCCGGTGGCATTTTTGACTGCCCAGTACGCTCTGCATGACTGTGCCAGACTCAGCCGCGGCGATTCGATCTTAATTCACGCCGCCAGTGGTGGCGTAGGTTTGGCTGCAATGCAATTTGCTGCCGCCGCCGGTGTGCGTATTCTGGCGACTGCCGGTTCGCCCGAGAAACGCAAGTTTGTACAGCAACAGGGCGCCAGTTGCGTGATGGACTCGCGGACATTGTCGTTTGGTGCACAGACACTCGAGGCAACCGGTGGTGAGGGGGTTGACGCGGTACTGAACTCACTGCCGGGCCCTGCGATTGCAACCGGACTGGGTGTGCTGAAAACGGGAGGTCGCTTTCTAGAGATCGGTAAACGCGACATCTATAACGATGCCGCGCTCGGGCTGTATCCATTTCGTAACAATCTTGCGCTGTTTGCGATAGACTTGGATCAGTTGTTCAAGCAACAGCCAGCGCGAATGGGGCAGATGCTGCGCGATCTGAGTGCACGATTTGAGTCCGGTGAATTGCATGCGCTGCCCACCGAAGTCTATTCGACCAACGAAACCGCTGCTGCGTTCAAGTTCATGCAGCAGGGTAAGCATATCGGCAAGGTGGTTGTGAACTATCAGCAGCGGCCGGAGTTCTTAGCGGCTGGTAGTTATGATCCAGTCCAGTTCAAGGCCGATCGAACCTACTGGATTGCTGGAGGATTGGGTGGTTTCGGACTGGAGATCGCTAAGTGGATGGCCCAGCGCGGTGCTGGTCATCTGGTCCTTAGTGGTCGCAGCCCTCAGCCTCGTCCGGAGGTAACCAAGGAAATCGCGCAGCTTACCCAACAAGGCGTAGCGGTCACGATACTGCCTGCGGACATTACACGCCCAGACGAAGTCCACCGCGTTTTAGCTAGTATTGATCGGCAGCTGCCACCCTTGGCGGGAATATTGCACACGGCGATGGTCTTGGAGGACAAGCTGCTAGCCGACCTGGATCGCGATACGCTAGAACGCGTTCTATGGCCCAAAGTGTTGGGGGGCTGGAACCTGCACCAACAAACCTTGGATCGCCAGTTAGACATGTTCGTGCTGTTTAGTTCACTGTCCAGTGTCTTCGGGCATGCTGGCCAAGCCAATTACTCGGCGGCCAACGCCCTGTTGGATAGCTTGGCACATTATCGTCGTAGTCAAGGCAGTCCGGGCCTGGTAATTAACTGGGGGCATCTGGGTGAAGTCGGTTACTTGGCGCAGCGGCAACAGCTTGGATCCCGACTAGAGCGTCAGGGCGTACTGAGCTTCACGGTGCGCCAAGCTACAGATTGCCTCGAATATGCACTGCAAACGCTGGCGGTTCAATTGAGCGTATTAAAGATGGATTGGTCGGTGTGGCGCGGCTTGGGGATTACCAATCGAGTTTCACCGCGCTTTGCGTCCTTACTGCAGCAGGCCGAAGGAGCGGGCCAGCCCAGCGGTGCGACCGCCACAGCCGACGGATTGCGATCGAGCAGCCCCGCCGAGCGCCGGGCTCTGATCAGCGATATGCTGCGCAGCAAGATCGGTAGCCTGTTGGGCATTGCAGCTCAGCAAATACGCGATGATCGCGCGTTGTTGGAGTTGGGACTGGATTCCCTGATGGCGGTGGAACTGCGAAATTGGATCGAAAGTCAACTGGAAATTACGCTGCCCATATCGGCGCTGATGCGCGGCCACAGTCTGGGCGAGCTGATCGATCAAATCGCAGCGATGATTGTCGGCTCAAACAGTAGTGCGCCGTCAACAGTTTCGCCGAGATCGCCAATGCAATCGACAGAACAGGTGGCCAAGTTATCTAGTCTATTGCCAGCCCACGCGGCCTCTCCAACCGCTCCAGCGCCTGACACACCTCGCAATCTAGCTCCGATCAGTTCGGCACAAATCACCGGTCAGATTGCGGCCGAATTACTTGACAATCTGGAGAATATGGATGACGATCAAGTCGCCCAACTGCTCAATCAAGTTCTGAATCAATAATCTCAATCACGTTCTTAAAAGCCAGCGCTACCGACCTTGCAGTTGATCGACATAAGGTTGCAAATACTCCCAAGTGAAATAGGCGACGCCCGGCACCCCCAGCTGCTCGGCGGCATCCAAATAGTTGCGTGCATCATCGGCCGAATGAATGCTGCCGTGGCTGGTCTTAACTCCCAAGGCGAACGTTAATTCTGCAGGTTTGACAAGTTGCTGGTTGAGTTCTACAGCCTGCTGCAATCGCTGGCGAAACTGACTCATGAATGCATCTCCATACGTTTCTCGGTGACAGTAGCCCGAAACGTTGATCATATCCAGTAGGCCCAGCTCCACCCAGCGCGGCCAAACTTGAGCAATCGTGTGTTTCCGCGCCACGTGTGCACCCCAGACATAGGCCGCCAAGCGTATCGACGGATGATGATCGCGAGCGGTTTGGCTAAGCAGCCTCGCCAACTCCGTCAGCTCCGCTTCCTTGAATTCCTGAAACAGCTGCCGCTGCTGCTCATCAGTAACACCGGCGGGCAAAGAATGCATGAATCGCTGTTGGCTGGCCGCGTCCAGCTGGTGAGGCTGATTTGCGTAACGCAAATAGTCCAGCACAATTCCGTCAGGTTGATAATTCAGCACTACATCCCGCACGATATCGGCCAGCCACTGCCTGGCCTGCGGGTGAGCGGGACTGAGGTATCCCAGAGTCTTTCCAGCCAAGTCGCGAAGCGCCCAATGCGGATTTTGATGCAAGATGCCAGCGGGCTGCGTGCCACCACTAACCACCACGGGCAGTACGGGATAAAAGGCCATCCCGCGCTCGCGAGTTAACCGCGCGAGTATCGCCAATGGGTCGCTGGCTGAAAAGTGATGCGGCATATACTGGCTCTGATAGTGCGCTTCGCCAGACGAGTTGGAGACAAATGGCATGATCGTGTTCAAGCCGAATCGCTGCATCGCATCTACTTGAGCTTCCAGAACGGCCTGTTGTTGCGCGCTATCTGAATCTGGCGGCAGCAGGCGATGCAGGTGCACATAGGCCGCTCGTAATGGCCTGTGTTCATGATTGCGTGTCGGGTCAGCCGACGGTTGCGACTGCCGTCTGTCACGGTCGCTGTCCGTCGTTACAAGTTCAACCTTCTTACCAGCAAACGCTCCAAAGACCCCCTGTCCCAGCGTGATCGCCCAATTCGTGAGGTCGGTCGGGCAGTCGGCGTCCCAAGTCGCGCTGCCCAGGCTGACGTTATCTTGAATCACTTCAATTCGATTTCTGGAGAACTGGAACTCCAATTCGGTAGTCTCTTTGCTCCAGCGAATTGGCACCGCCAAGCATCCGGGGCGACGCAAGCGATGCACCGCGCCGTACTCCAAGTATTTTCCGCCGGACAAGAATGCGAATTTATCTTCATACGGATTGGGGCCCTTGGCAGAGGTGCTGATGTACAAGCTGTCACCCAGAGGCACAAGGCTGGTGATGCGCTGTCCCCAACGATTCAATACCGGATCGAGCAACTTGGTTTCGTTTTCGTAAGGGTGCGTCGTTGTGTCGGTCGGTTCAGGGTGTGAAAACAATCGCCCCTCGAAACGCCACTGCTGGGCGGCCATATCGCGCCGCCACAATTCCCCCCAGGGCCACACACCCACATACAAGTCGCCTCCGTAAATGGCCATCGTTTGGGCTTCACGAGCGTTGCGGCTGACCGAGGGCATTGCTGGGGGCCAGTCCGCCAGTCGCTCTAGTTGCTGGTGGGCGATCTGAAATAGCTCTCCGGTCGGATACTGCCCCAATAGCAAACGGTCTTCCAGATTGATGGTTGAATAAATCTGAAAGCTCTTTCCATCGGGAGCTCGCAAAGTCGTCCAATCACGTCCGCTGCCCAGCAGGTGAACCCCGCCTTGATTTGATGCCGCCACGATCCACCGCTCGCTGCCCAGTGGCCGCTGGCCAAATGCGTAAATAAACTCGCCGGGTTTCGAAAGCGACAGCGCAACGCCCGATGCCAGATCGACTGACTGGTTTTGATCGGGCGACCACGGATACGCAATTAAGCGGTTGAATTCATTGGATGAATTGACAGAAAATTGGCGAACCAGTAGCGTCCCATCGGCGTAGTACCACTCGCCAATCCGACTGTCATTGGGCGCGACATCTAAGACACACCGGCCGTCGAAATTGATCTGTGTGGGACTCGCCGACATTGTGCGACCATCGACCTGAATCGCAAGTGGCGGGGTTTGAGCATCGATCAACCAAGCACGCAGATCGGGCTGCCAAACTCGCAAACCCTGGTCCAGGGCATTGCGACCATACGAGAACAGTTTTCCATCAAAGCCGTACAGATAGGTGCCGGCATCGCTTGAAGGGCGCGGCAGCAATTCGATTGCTGGGCTGACAGCGGACGCCGGAGCCGTTTCGTCCGCCATACGCAGATAAACATGCAATGTTCGGCGGTCGCTGCGATCCTGGGTATTGTAGGCGCTCAGAAAACCGGCTCCGGCAATCGGAATGCCTTCGGCCGTACGTGCCTCCCAGAGTGAACCGAACGCTTGGCCGCGGTCGCTGCCCAGTTCCACACGTGTCCTTACGGTGCGGACCGTGTTTGTTGTCAGAGAGGTTGCCTCAGCCTGTAGTTGAGCGCAGCCGTCGGCATCCGCTGCCAAGGCCTGTGGAGCTGGGGAAGCTATCAGAACCACCCAGACGAGCAGCCGGAATGTGGCTTCCAGCACCTGCGACATTTTGTAACACATGCAAACCACCGCACTTTCTCCCAGGAAAAACCGGCAAATTCGGGACACAGTTATAACCCATACCACTGTCACCGTCGCCACGGATTGACATGAGAAAGATTGCCGGTAAAGTGATTTGCGGTATTTTGGTAAGACATAATGCCAGTGAATGCCGAGAATATGATGCGAAAGAATGTCTGGTGACATTCAGGTACGTCTTCGTCTAGCGAAAGCTCGACCATGTGTCGAAATCGCTTGGAGAGCGACGTATTCGCTCCAATCCGTGTTTCAATTTGTGGGAGAAATCCAAATGTTCAAGTCCTTTCTGTCGGTAGCATTGGCAGCGGTTTGTCTTTCGACGCTCAGCTCCAGTGCATTTGCTTTCGGCCATCGCGCCGCCGGTTGTGGCTGCGAAGCTGCACCTGCTTGCTGCGAAGTAAGCTGTGATCCTTGTTGTCAGCCAAAGTGTGGCCTGAAGGGCCGTTTGGCAGCTCGCAAGGCTGCACGCGCTTGCTGCGAGCCAACATGCTGTGCCCCAGCTCCAACGTGCTGTGAGCCAGCACCAAAGTGCTGCGAGCCAGCGCCTGTTTGCTGTGCACCAGCACCAAAGTGCTGCGAGCCAGCTCCAACCTGCTGCGATGCCTGCGATCCTTGCTGCAAGCCTAAGTGTGGCCTGAAAGGCCGTTTGGCAGCTCGCAAGGCTGCACGCGCTTGCTGCGAGCCAACTTGCTGTTGCGAAGTAGCTCCAAGCTGTGGCTGCAACTAGTAGGCACCTAAGCGGGAACCAGTCCCGACGCACATCGGGTCCGAACGTCGATCTGTGATCGCTCCAGCGTTTCGGACGAAAACTCAAAACGGCCGCGCCCAACAGCGTAGGCCGTTTGTTGTTTGTCAGTGCGCCAAGGCCGTCGATATGGACCTGCTCACCTGCATCGATAGTATGCCTTCGGAATTACGAAGTATAGCAACGGCACGCGCTGCTTATAACAACGGCACGCGCCACCGTAACCGTTCCTGAGGCGAACTACCTACTAAAAAAACCGATGCCGGACTTGCAGCCTGTAGCCCCAACGTGTATTTTTAGGACTGCGGCTGCGGGGATTTATCAGGCGCCAACAAGTTCGCCTAGAGTCTCCAGTCACAAATTTACCTTCCTCTGTAGCTCAGTCGGTAGAGCAAGCGGCTGTTAACCGCTGGGTCGTAGGTTCGAGTCCTACCGGAGGAGCTTTCGTCAAAGTCCGAACTTTGGCGACCAAAAGACTTAACGCCCGGCGTCGAGAGATCGATGGCCGGGCGTTTTTCGTTTCTACCCAGTTTTTCGCGGGTTTCCAACGCTTTTCGCGTTTCGCCGGCCCAAACCGCCGCGATCTCTGTTCGCAGAGAGATTTTCGTCTCTCGAACGCAACCTTCAAGGTTTCGCCCGCCGGTGCGAAAAATCGGTCCCGAACTCTCTGACTCTCTCTTTTCGGCGACCTCCAGAGTTAACACAGAGTTCTCGTTCGAAGGTCGGGTGAGACCAGTTTCGAACTCTGCGTTGAATTCGGGGCTCTCTGCGAAGTGCTGGCCGATAGAATAGTGGACCTAGAAGAGGCAGCCCCCAGAAAATTGAGGCCCACATGAATAACGATGAAGACACCTTCGTATTTTGCTACCCAGTCTACTTTCTTCTCGACCCAAGCCCACCGGTGAGTTTTGTTTCGCGTCCACTTCTAGATGGAACCGGAAGGTTTGGAATACACGTATTCACCGACGAAGCGGCAGCGGACCAATATTTGATGGAACACGCCCTTCCTCCGACTGTCGTCAAGCACGCTGCTGCGAACGAGCCAACCTTTGTTGGGAAACTAAAAATCCTGCTTGAGCAAAAAGAGTTCACGCACTTGATCGTAGATGATCGCGGAGGTCATCGAGCGAAACCGATGCGTTGTATCCCGATCAAAGACATCGTTAAGAATTTGGAGTGAATATCAAGCACAAAGCGGATTCGCGAAGACTGAGCCTAGTTTAGTATGCGAGAGCTTTATCAATGTACATCCGCATCTCTTCTGCGACATCATTGTATTGACTGCTTTGCAGTAGCTGTCTTTCGTCCTTGAGCTCAATAACCTCCCCACCAAGGCTGATGCCCATGTCGTCGACTAGTCCTACAATCATCTGCGACTCTGGTGGCCTTTGATCGCGCATGAATTCAAGCATTCGCTTCCAGTTTTCGGGATCTTGATCCTGCTGCTTCGGTGAATCGATTACGAGTGGACAGCGGGTAGTTGTCGAGTACTTTTCAATAGTCTTGATGATGGCAAAGTAGAAAGCCAACAGCGCTCGGGGCAAATCGCTTCCGTTCTCCTTGATCTTGGAGTGTACCTCTTTATAACTGGCCTCTGAAAGCTCCTTGACTTGAAGCTGTTGCAAGAAGGCAGTCATCCTGCCCATATAGTACTCTTTTATCTCCTTAGCCCGCTTCTTTGAGGAAGCACTTTTCATCTCTTCGTCCGCACTCTCTACCTCGTCGTCAATCTCGCCAATCCTCTGATTCAGCACGTTGAGTTCCGAACGCAACACGGTTCGGACTTCCTTTTTGCCTTCGCTTCTCAGAATGTCTTGCAATTTCACTTCCCCTTGTTTCATTTCGAGAATCGCATTGATCTTGGCGACTTGCACGGAGGCATCTTCTATGCTTGCCTTCCTTTTCGCCATATCCGCGATACAAGCATCCAGTTCGTCATGGAGTTGAACCAATAATGCACGCATTTGGTCTTCATCTTGAGCAATCCCAAATCTTTCAGCAAATGAGTTGTGGTACTCCGCTCCACAAGTTGGGCACTCGATCTCATCGTCCAGCTTTTCACTAGCAAAATCGAAGTCCTTCCTCAACTCGTTTGCAGCTAGCTCCGTGATGCCAATCTGCCGCTCAATGGAGTAGCGACGATTTTCAAGAGCTATCAACTCATCCCTAAGAACAAGCTCAGCTTCCTGAAGCTTGTTGCATTGCTGTAGAAGTAATTCGATTTCTCGCTCGTAATTTTGAATGCTCATGTCGAATTGCGTACCGGCGATTTGCTCAATTCGCTCAAGAACGCGATGGATTACAGTTCTTTCCTGCCTTACTTGCACCAATTCATTTTCCGCAAGCGCCTTTCGATTCTTCGCGACGTAATACTCATTTGGCTTGATCCCGGTGTGAAACTGTGCAATCGCTGGTCGGTATGACTTGTACTGCTTTAGGGATTCAAAAGAATCCCAGTTGTCTACCCAGCTTGCATCCTGATCTGCATAAAATGGCAAGAACAGAAATGCCGGCGTCGCTTGCCATGGCTCCATCGTAGTACTGTTGGTTAATTCCAAGCGAAAGTTAAACAACTCGGCGAAGAAGGGCCCGAGCCCTTTCGTGATACTTCCGAAACTTCCAACAATGTCATTTTCATTATTGAAGACTGTGTACTGTCGTCCCGATTTCAGGATTCGATAAAAGACTCCACCAATTTCGAAGTAGACGAGCAGCGAGACATCAAGCTTGTTCCAATTGGGGTGAATGCGCTTTGGTGTAGCACCAAAAGCCGTGTACAGAGACTTAATGAGGCAGGATTTTCCACAATCATTTTCCCCCTTTATCACCGTTACCAGACTTTTGAACTTCTCCCTTCGCGCTGTCTTTTCTTTTGCTGAGAGGAGTAGGATCTCGTGAAATCGCAATCTTGTCATGAGTTTTTTTCCTGAGATTGCGAACCAGACGCCGGAAGTTCTTGCTCATATATCTGCACCACAACCATCGCGTTTAAAAAAGCCGTCGAATAATGTAGGCAAACTGCTTGCCACTCTTTGTATGAGATCTTCGAAAAATGCGCGAGCATGCCGGACATAATTGTAGGCGAGGCCAATTGTGCTTCGGACACACGGCTTAGCTCAAGTTCTATCAGCTTCTGTGCTTCAGCGATTATTCGATTTGTCGGGTCCAGCCTCTCAGCTAGATATTTCCGTACATTCTCAATCAGCACCCGAGATTGGTTTGGTGGAAATGACTCTTTTGTAAACTGGCTGGAAATCAGACCGACCAAGTCATTTTGTTTCTTTATTGACATTACACAGTCGATCATGTTCTGTACTTGCTCCCGAGTAAGACCGCGATTTTTCACCAAATCAGAAAACGCTACGTCTCTAGTCTCCCGATTGGTTCTGCGTTGTATGTCCGACTTCAACGTCCTGTGAAAAGGCAACGGCTGGATTGAGCCATCTCCCTGTTTTTCGAGGAATGCGGTCACAACTCCCAGGCAATGATTATCGTGATCGTTGAGGCTCAAGGCGGTCGTTTCCAGAAAAATCAGCTCTAGTCCCTCAGGTTCAGTTGTTAGTTGGTGTTCCAATGTCAGCGCGTTTTTTATCTTACTAACCTCGACATCGGCTAGTTCAGAGACCGCGATCGACTCTTTCTCTATGCTGTCTGTAGCATCCGCAAGCGCGACATTGAATCTTGCGTTCGATACGAACGTCAATCGATCTACAGCAACATCGAACTTCAGGCGATGCTTATACAGCTTGCCCAAATAGGAGGGAAGCGTCGTTCCGGAAGCAGACTTTTCACCTGTGGTGATTGAATGTGTTGTCCAATTACCCGAAGCTTTGGTTTTCACTTGAAAGAAACTGGCTTTGGTTGGATCAGTGGGATGATCAAGACTAACAATATCATCGTGCACGTCGAATAGGACGCAGTAGTTCACGCCAGCTTCGTGCAACTTAAGCATATGGCAAGTACCATAAGAACTCTGAAATGCAAATCGGTTACTCGACCTAGCTCCGCTTGGATCAGGGCAGTCTTGAGACAGCATTTCGGCCAACGAAACGGTACTCATGTAGCTAAGCCACAATGCATCGATGGACCATCAAACTTAACGAGCTTGACGCAAGCATGGCCCAAACGTGGAGAGCAAAAATGAATTCAGACACTGACTTTGAGTAGTTCATTGATTCGATAACATCTCCCCTTCTCTTTCGCACCCTAATCCGTCATTTCGAACCCGCACCGGGTATTCCTACAGATAGACGCGGCTGTTGTTGCTGCGAAAATCTGTCTTCGAGCCGCCAATTATAGCGGCGTTGAGCATGGAGGTGCGAGTTGCTCTCGTCTTTTCCCCCTTCTTCACTGTCCGCAACGGCTCGGCGATCGGAAATCGCAGCGATACTTGCGGCCGGCATCGTTCGGATGAAATCGCGTATGGCGATCCTGGATTCTGAAATCGCTGACGAACCG